>JBGSXK010000472.1:0-4786 GCA_041751455.1 Anaerolineae bacterium | reverse complement strand
TTTATCATTCGAAGCCTGGGTACGCGATCTTGAAGCGGTGGTCGATGCTACCGGTCTGCAACGGTTCCCACTCTTTGCTATGTCGCAGGGCGGGTCAGTGGCAGTGGCCTATACTGTTCGCAACCCGGAAAGAGTTAGCCGCCTGATCCTCTATGGTGCTTATGCACGCGGCTGGCTCAACCGTGGTCTGACCAACGACCAGATCGAAGAAGAAAAACTTCTCGTTGATCTGATGCGCGTCGGATGGGGACGGGAGAATCCCGCCTTCCGGCAGGTATTTGCCACCCGTTTGATGCCCGACGCGACGACCGAGCAACTGCACGCACTCGACGAGCAGATGCGCGTGTCAGCCTCGCCGGAAAACGCTGCCCGGCTGGAAAGTGAGATGCACCGCACAGATATTCGTACCCTTGCGCCATTGGTGACAGTCCCAACCCTCATCCTGCACCCGCGCGAAGATGATGCCGTTCCTTTTGAGGAAGGCCGCCTGCTTGCTTCCCTGATTCCGGGTGCAGAGTTTGTCGCGCTGGATAGCAAGAATCATCTGTTGAGAGCAGATGAACCCGCCTGGTCGAAATTCGTAACCACCTTCCGTAGTTTCCTGGATGGTGATGATGGATAACAACAAAGCGCCGCAACTGCGTGCCTCTTTGACAGCACGCGAACATGAGATACTTGAGCGACTGTCAGCCGGGTTATCCGATCAGCAGATTGCCGCCGATCTTTTCCTTAGCTACAATACCATCCGCTGGTACAACCGCCAGATTTACAGCAAATTGGGGGTTGGCAGCCGGACACAGGCTATCGCGCAGGCAAAAGCATTAGGTTTGCTGGATAAACCCGTTTCCAAATCACCTCTGCTCCCGTCTGAACACAATCTCCCCGCCCAGACCACGCCTTTCGTCGGGCGCATCAACGAAACTGCCGAAGTAAAACGTCTGTTAAGCGCAAATCGTCTGCTGACACTTAGCGGCGCGGGCGGCATTGGTAAAACACGGTTAGCCCTGCAAGCGGTGACGGAAGTCCTGAAAGATTATGCAGACGGTGTTTACTTTGTTGATCTTGCCCCACTGTCAGATCACACTCTGGTGGTAAAAGCAATTGCAGGGGTGTTGGGCGTAGTTGAAAACTCGGCACAATCTCTGCTGGATACACTGAAACGAGTCCTTGCCCAAAGAGAAGTGCTGCTCCTGATTGACAACTTTGAACACGTGATCACGGCAGCTCCAGTAGTATCCGAGCTGCTGACAGCATGTCCACACCTGAAAGTCCTCGTTACCAGCCGAGAGTCGCTGCGCCTTTCCGGGGAGCAGGAGTATGCTGTTCCGCCATTGTCCTTACCTGTAGCTGATAAAGACGCACTTCAGAGCCTCTCTGAATCTGAAGCCGGGTTGCTATTTATTCAACGAGCGCAGATGAAGCGACAGCATTACGAGGTAAGTAGTGAAGACGCACCCGCCATCGTGCAAATCTGTACCCTCCTTGATGGTCTGCCGCTTGCCATTGAGCTTGCCGCAGCACGGTGTAAGCTTCTCACGCCCCAGGAATTAGCCGAGAGGTTGGAAGGGGCGCGGGATGGATCACTCTTACAGGCGCTCGGAAGTGGTTCACGCGATGCACCACCGCGTCATCGAACCCTGCGGGATACGATGGCCTGGAGCTACAACCTGTTGAATGAGGATGAAAAAAAGTTATTTGCGCGTCTGGCAGTCTTCCGCGGCGGGCGTTCGCTGGATGCCATCGAAGCCGTGTGTGAGCATGACCTATCCATTCACATACTCGACGCTTTAGCATCGCTGGTGGATAAGAGTCTCGTACAGCAGAAAGAAACGACGGAAGGTGAACCACGTTTCGTGATGCTGGAAATGATCCACGAATATGCGCGTGAGCGACTGGAAGTCAGCAGTGAAGCGGAATCATTCCGTAGACGACATGCGGAGTATTTTGTCGAATTAGCAGAACGCGCCGAGCCACAACTGCGGCTGTCACGCTACTATTACTGGTGTCAGCAGTTCGAGCACGAACTCGACAACTTTCGGGCAGTCCTGGAGTGGACATTGAAGGGTGACGATGTGACGCTGGGTGTACGTCTGGCGGGCGCTCTGGGGCTGTTTTGGTATGGTCAGGGCTATCATGTTGAGGGTATCCGCTGGATTGAACAACTGCTTGAGCGACTTGATGAAGTGCCAGTCATTTACCATCCACAATTTCTCATCACTGCTGGACATCTGACCTTTTTACATGACCTCGATGCAGCCAGGCACCTTTTTGTAAGAGAAATCAATATCGCCCGTAATTTGGGCAACAAAATCCAGATGGCCTGGGGCCTTATTTTTCTGGGCTACACAATGCAGCGAGAACCGCAGGCAGCTATAGCTGTCGTTGAAGAGGGTTTGACACTGTTCCGTGAACTCGATCATCAACCGGGAATTGCCCAGGCTCTTAATATCATTGGGGAGATCGCCCGTGCCAGCGGTGACGATCATCGCGCTAAACACGCTTATGAGCAGTGCCTTGCTGTGTGCGAGCAGACAGGAGAAAGTCGTCGTATCTGCTATATGTACTTTGGTCTCAGCTACATCGCCCAACATGAAGCAAATCATGAGCGCTCTCTTGACTTTGGACACCGGGGGCTGCGCCTGGCGCACGCCCGGAAAGATGCAAACGAAATAGCTAATGGATTGGTAGTTATGGCGGGGTCTTTTAGTTTGCTGGGCCAAGCGGAACGCGCGGCACGTTTGCTTGGCGCATCACAGGCAGCGGCTGAACGAAGAGGAGCTTTCCATCACCCCAGTGACAGCCCAGAGATTGACCGTATCATCACGAGTGTGCGCACCCAACTCGGCGAGGCGGCTTTCGAAGCGGCATGGGTCGAGGGACGCAAACTCACTCTGGAACAGGCGGCGGCAGATGCATTAAACGCTTTGAGCGGAGAAGCCTGACCACCATGTTATCCTGTAGATCATCCGCTATTCCTTTGCCACTTCGCGTTCACGGCGCAGCATCAGCCGATTAACTACTCATGCGATGCCGATCAGGGCAGCGACAATTATTGAATGATATTCTGGCGCACAATGCGTTGATACTCCATAATCTGGCTGTAAGTCAG
This sequence comes from Anaerolineae bacterium, assembly GCA_041751455.1. Taxonomy (GTDB): domain Bacteria; phylum Chloroflexota; class Anaerolineae; order Aggregatilineales; family Phototrophicaceae; genus JAIOHN01. The sequence goes on along the minus strand of JBGSXK010000472.1, from coordinate 1,677 downwards.
TGGGCAAAATGGTTGAAAGGGCCTAGCCGTAGCAGAGCGTCACTTCAATACACGAAACGAGATTTCAGTGCTACCGCCTGGCAGCTCGGCTACTTTGACTTTTTCGAGTTGAATATGTTGGTTCTCCAAATGCTCAAATAACCGTAAACCACTTCCCAATAATATGGGCACAATGCCGATTTGGAGTTCGTCGATCAATCCCGCTTTCAGGCATTGTTGAATCACATTGGCACCCCCGACGATGACCACATCTTTATCACCTGCTGCCACCTTTGCCTGGTGAACCAGACTTTCAACACCCTCAGTGACAAAATGAAATGACAATTTATCATTTGCCCCCTTAGCGACAGTTGTTGGCACGTTATGGGTCAGGATAAAGAGAGGCACCTGAAATTCATAACCTGTGTAATCTCCCTGCCCCATATCATAAGTATTTTTCCCCATGGCCACTGCACCGGTCGCAGCTATAAGTTCTTGCAGATAATCACTACTCACCATCTCGTTTGATCCCCGACGCGGATACCACCTATACCTACACCGAAGGCGGGCCGGACAGCTCGGCGCTGGTGGCGGGGGACGCAGCCATCGGTCTGGTTTGGAGCAACCAGGTGGCAGCCTATCAGGCAGCCATGACCGACGAGATCGGCATGACGACACTCCCCACAGGCGGCGAACCGGCGTATGCCATCCAGATGAGCCAGTACCTGGGCATTAACAACACCAGTCCAAGCAAGGAAGCGGCGGCACTGTTCGTCAACTTCTTCGTGACCAGCCCTGAGGCAGGCGCAATACTCCAAACTAATCGAGGTGTGCCTTCCTCGCCAATCGTACGGCAGGCAATTTCCGATCAGGCCACCGACCTTGACGCGTCGGTTTACAGGATCTACGACGTGGTAGCCGACCGCACGGTCCCGCAGGGCCCGAACCTTCCAAACGACCAGGAGTTCGTGAACGAGCTTGAACTACTTGGTCAGCAGGTAGCGTATGGAGTGTCCACAGTTGACCAGGCTGCTGAGGACTTGCAGGCATTGATCGAGCGCCTGGCGGTCAAGTAACTTCCAGCAAAAGCGGCAATCACCAAAGGCGCGGGGTCCTATGATCCTGCGCCTTTTTCATGAGGGTACTGTGGCGACAGTAATTCGGTTATAAGGCTATTCATCAGGTGTTTCATCTTCAATTATGGACTTGATGCGCAGCAGGTTGCTTTCCCAGGTGTCCGTGACTTCTTGGATCCACTGTTCCAGTTTAGTGAGCGGTTCGGGCGTAAGCACGTAGCGTTTGTCGCGCCCCTGCTGGTGAATTTTTACCAGGCCGGCTTCCTCAAGGATATTGAGATGCTTGATAATCCCAGGGCGTGAAATGGGGTATTCCTTCGCCAGTTCTGTCGCGGTCTTGGGCTTACCCCGTGCGAGATTGATGAGCAGTTCTCTGCGGGTGGGGTCGGCCAATGCTGCGAAAATCGTTGCGTTGTTCACAGCTTTCGTTCCTGTCTCTCCTATGATTCCTGACACGCGCCGGAGTCCATCCGGGCAGGCTGTATCGGGGTTGGATTTCGACACAGCCTGCGCTGCGCGGATTTAGAATCCCTGCGGGTGCGGCAGATCATGACCCTCAACATATGCTTTGGTATTCTGTAACATCATACCAAGCCCGAAGGTATCCTGCTCCATGTTGACC
>JBGSXK010000471.1:0-4648 GCA_041751455.1 Anaerolineae bacterium | reverse complement strand
CATACTTCCCTGAATAGGTAAACGATTTAAAAATAAGAGAGCATCATCACGCGAGCATAACAAGAGCATGGCGCAGATGAATGCGCCATGGCATAAACTCTGGGAAAGAACTCCCCAGAGTCGTTGTTTCTGAGTTGTATTTATTCGGTGACGACGATCTTACCGGAGGTATTCATGTGAAACGCAGAGAGGTACAGGTATTCTCCAGGCTGGTCAAAGGTGAAGCTGAAACTTGCCCCCGGTTCGATATTGGCGCTCGGCAGGGCTGGCGATTTGAACAGCGGTTCTTCGGCAGGAACCAGCTTGCCCTCTTCATCTATGATTGCCTCTACGATCTGATAGACGGCTTCATCATGGTTAACCCAGGTGACAGTCGTGCCTGCTTTAATCTCCAGCAATGGCTCGTGGAACCCATAGTGAAATATACTGATCTCATTTTCGCCCGCCTGGGGTGGTGTAAACGCAGCTTCTCCATCGTGGAACAGGTTCATGCGAAACACAAAATCAGTGGATTCACCGGCCTGGGTCAGATGGCAAACGGCGCAGTTATTGCTGGTTTCCGGGGGACTCCGATGGCTGCCATCCGCGTTATAGCCTACAAATTCCCATTCACCGGCCCGGTCTTCACCGTATGCTTCGCCAAAACCCTCTTCCTTACGCTGAACATGCAACTCGACTATATTCTCACGAATGTAGTGACCGTTTTCATCTAAAACTGGTTGATTATCCGCATCGAGTTTGGCAGAATAAGTAATCATCATCAGTACACTGCCATAATCAAATGGTTCTCCATCCTGACGACGCGCTGCAATTTCGTTGCCACAAATTGCACGCGCCCATCTTCTGTCAGGCCGATCAAAGACAAAGAGCAGTTTATAGTCAGTGGCATAATTTTCTGGAAATCCTACCCGGTCTTCGGCTGGAGCTGGACGCAGCACAGCAGTCGGCAGCGGCGCAGCAGGTGTAGGTACTGGTTCCAGAATTTTCGGTTCGGGTGTTTGCAGGAGGCGCATTTCTTCAAAAGCGCCGCAGGGCAGTAAAACAGGGTCAGCCTGAGTTGAAGCCACTGCTGTAAAAAGTACAAGGCCGACTGTCAGACATACACAGCCCACAATGAAAAACGCGGGCAGACGATAAGAATTCATAAAATCCTTCTCCCTAGATAAGTGAAACGACAATGCAGGAGTAACACGGCGATATTCCCACTTTTGCAGTCCCCGCATTCCAACGCAGATAAGTTGCCAAATACAGGAAACAATGACAATATAAAATACAACCATCACTAGAACGTCACAGGAGCATCACAGGAGCAATATGACAGAGATTAAATTGCGCTTGTTCGGTGAGCCTCTGCTCGAACTGAACGGAGAGCTGGTGAGTGTGGATAGGCGGAAGGCTTTTGCCCTCCTCGCCTATTTAGCACTGGCGAAGCACCGCCAGAAGCGCGATATTCTGGCCGCACTCTTATGGCCCGATCTTAACCAGGAACGCGCCTATGCGGCTTTACGGAGCACGCTGTCTTCACTTACGACGCTGGTGCCGGGTGAGTGGCTGGACAGACAACGAACCACGTTGGCGCTCAATCATGATGCAATCTGGATAGATGTCATCGCCTTTCAGACACTCATCGAGCAAAGCCGCAGCCATCGTCATGAAACGCCCATTTTGTGCGAGGCATGCGTCGGATTTCTTAACACAGCCATAGACCTCTATAGAGCGGACTTCCTGCGGAGTTTTTCGGTTGATGAAAGCAACGAATTTGACAGTTGGCAGACGATGCAGCGCGAGTGGCTCCGCCGCGAGTATGCCTATGCACTCCGCCGCCTGGTGGACTTCTATGGTGAAACTGAAGAGTTTGAGGTTGCGCTGCTTCATGCTCACCGCTGGTTAGCCCTTGATACACTGCACGAACCGGCACATCGGATGCTGATGCGCCTTTATGTGGCCAGCGGAGAACGCACGGCAGCAATACGTCAGTATCAGCAGTGTGTGGAACTGCTGAATACTGAACTGGCTACACCACCCGAAGAAGAGACGATTCAACTTTATGCTGCTATTCAATCCAAACGTACATGGTCATTCACAGAAACGGCAGAGGTATCACGAAAAACAAGTATCCTGCCAGCGTTACCCTCGCTGGTGATTGGGCGCGAACAAACACTGCGCGAGCTTAAAGGCCGGCTGGGGGTTGATGCCGAAATGCGCGCAATGACAGTCATCCAGGGCTGGCCCGGTGTTGGCAAAAGCACCACCGTCGCAGCGCTGGCACATGATGCCGACATCGCACTTCACTTCCCGGATGGTGTCCTCTGGGCCTCGCTGGGCGAGATGCCCAACCTTCTGAGTGAACTCAGTACGTGGGCGGCAGCAATCGGATTACATGCGTCTGATAGTGATCGCAAAGTTGAGACGATCAGCGCACAGCTTGCGTCGGCACTGCATGATCGGCGTATGCTGCTCATTGTGGATGATGTCTGGCAGATCGAACATGGTACTCCTTTCAAAGTTGGAGGGCAGGGGTGCGGGATGATTATGACCAGCCGTCTGAATGATGTCGCGCAGGCTCTTGCCCCGACTGCTTACGATGTTTACCGCCTGAATGTACTTTCCGAAGACGCTGGTTTAGAACTGTTACGTCGGCTTGCCCCTGAAACAGTCGCTGGCTATCCTGACGATGCTCGTGAACTTGTACGAAATCTGGAGGGCTTACCCCTGGCGATTCAGGTCGCCGGGCGACTGCTGCACACTGAAGCTGAGTTAGGTTGGGGAGTCAGTAATTTGTTACAGGAACTGCGCGCAGGGGCCGCGTTATTAGAAGCGCAAGTCCCCAGCGATCTGGTAAAACTCGGCCAGGAGACATCGCCCACGATTGCCGCTCTGCTCAAACGGAGTACCGACTCGCTTGACGAGGATATGCGGCAGCGGTTCGCGTTATTAGGGGTATTTGTACCGAAGCCCGCGACCTTCGATCTTGGCGCGATGGCGACAGCGTGGGAGGTGGCCGACCCGAAGCCCTTTGCTCGAATTCTGGTCAATCGTGGTTTGTTGGAGCCGATCAGCGGTGGTCGCTTTCAGATGCACGCGCTGCTCGTCTTACATGCACGTTCGCTGCTAGAGGAAATTATATATTGATACAGGAAGCTCAATCTCACAATAGAATTCGCTATCGTATGGCGCTGTATTACCTGAACAAACTGCGTGATGCAGAAGCTGCTTATCAGTATGGACATGAACACAGCGAATATGCCCTGAAGCTGTTCGATCAGGAATGGCCCCAGGCCCAGCAATGGCAGACCTGGGCAACTGCTAACTGCATCAACAACCAGGATGCGGCACGCCTGTGTGTGGAATATCCGCTTGTGAGTAAAGAGATCCTGTTACTGCGGCAGACCCCACAGCAGCGGATTAAATGGCTGCAAACTGGGCTGGAGGCCGCAAAATTTCTGAATGATTCACGGTCAGAAGCTACACATCTCTATCTTATTGCATCGGCATATCACGACTGTGGAGAAATAGCGTCCGCAGAAGAATACGCCTTACAAGCTATCACGCGAACCCAGGCAACGTATGACCTGTTAAACAGGGGTCTGGCTCTGCGATTGCTGGGCGATATTTATCGTATGATTGGAAAATTTGCTCAGGCACGAGATTATTATCAGCAGAGCCTGGAAATTTTCCAGATGTTAGAAGATCAGCGGCAGATTGGCAGGGTTTTGGTTGGTTTTGGCTTAATTGCGTGGAGAACCGGAGATTGGCAAGGTGCTCACAAACTGTTAACCGAAGCGCTTGCGATTGCTAAAACATGGGGTCACGAATTAGATATTTGTGACGCGCTGCTAGACCTTAGTTTACCCACCTTTGTACTGGGCGATACACAGGCTGCTTACGCATTACTGGCTGAATGCACTAGCCGGTGTCGTGCAATCAATTATCATCGGGTTCTGGCATCAAGCCTCAACACACGCGGCACCTTTGAATCAAACCCGGCCAACGCGCTGGTACACTTCCAGGAAGCGATCTCTATTTGTCGGAAAACGGGCACGAACTGGGATCTGAGCAATTATTTGAATAATGCAGGTTTCACCCTGTCTGAGTTAGGTCAATATGCAGAAGCGCTGGAATATGTCCTGGAAGCACTTTCACTTTCCCGTGCGGCAGGAAAGGATCTGGCGATTTCCAACAGCCTGTCCACCCTGGTGGAGGTCTATCTTGGTCTTGGCGATATTAAACTTTCATGTCAGAGCTTACATGATGCTCTGGAAATCGCTGTGGATATTGACAGCCCGGTGGTCAAACTTCACATACTCATGTCGGCAATGAACCTGTGGGATCGACTTGGTAAGGTTGAGCAGGTGGCAGAATGGGCAGGGATGATGCTAAGTTTGCCGATTTGTGTATCTCAGGAACGCGATTACATTCACCGATTTTGCATAAAGATAGAAGAAAAACTTGGCTTATCAGCGTTCACTGCTGCTCTGGAACGTGGGGAAAAGCTCGACCTCACCAGCGTTGTACAAAAGGTGCTGCGAGACCTTAGCGAAGTATGATATCCCATCACATTCTGTCGAGTACCCAGTATCGTATGGCGCGCTACTACCTGAACAAGCTGCGCACTGCGGAAACCGCTTATTCCTTTGGGCACGAACAC
>JBGSXK010000470.1:0-4826 GCA_041751455.1 Anaerolineae bacterium | reverse complement strand
TCAAGAGCGGGTTTCACGGCGCGCGTGATATTGGGCCGATTGGGCAGGCGGCATCCGTCGCTGTCGATATGGTGATTCCCAATTTCGGGATACAGGAATGGATGGACTTTTTACCGGAAACATACGAAGTGGTTTCCGGGGCGATTCAGATGCGTGAGGGCTATGCTTACCCCAATGAAGCGCCAGGGCTGGGCATGGATATTGATGAGGCAGAGGCCGCGAAATATCCGTACATCCCGGCATGGATGCCGCTGGTACGCCGTAACGATGGCACAATGCATGTGTATTAGAAGTGATGAGTAATGCGTGACGCACTTCGCTTGTAAAACAGGTGAAAAACAGGCAAAGTTTCAATACGGTTAAGGGTGAACTGCTTAAGCTCTATAAGTAATGAATGAGAGATTTTGGAGAAAAATTGATGGCGGAACAAAAAGAGCGCCCGATTGTGCATTTGTTTTGCAACGCGCACATCGACCCGGTGTGGATGTGGGCATGGGAAGAAGGCGCACGCGAGGCGATTTCGACCTTCCGAACGGCGGTAAATCTGCTGGATGAATTCCCCGAATTCGTGTTTAACCACAACGAAAGCCTGCTGTATGAGTGGGTTGAGGAATATGACCCGCAGTTGTTTGAGCGTATCCAGCAGTATGTGCGAGAGGGACGCTGGAATATCACCGGGGGCTGGTACTTGCAGCCGGATATTAACCTTTCTGGTGGGGAAACTCTGGTGCGTATCATCCTGGAAGGAAGGTTATATTTCCAGGAAAAGTTTGGAGTAAAACCCCCGGTGGCCTATAACTTCGATACTTTCGGTCATGCCGGGTCGATTCCGCAGCTTCTCAAGCAAGCCGGTTTTGAGATTTACATCCACTGCCGCCCTACTGAAGATGAGATGGAACTGCCCGCACCGGTGCGTCGCTGGGAGGGAATCGACGGAACGCAGGTGATTGCTGTGCGGCCCAATTCTGGCTGGTATGGGACACCGGGGGATGGACAGGCGCAGGCACAGGCACGCAAGGGCATTGAGATCGCGCGGGAAACGGGTGAGGATGTCATCGTGACGTGGGGCCTGGGCGATCATGGCGGTGGGGCGACGGCAGAAGACCTGAACCTGTTCCGCGAGATTCTGGCAGAGATGCAGGGTGCGGAAATTGAGCTGCGCCACAGTACGCCAGAGGCTTATCTGGAACGCATCAAAGCGAGTTTTGACCAGTACCCAGTGCATCGCGGCGAATTGCAGCGAACGCTGATGGGCTGCTATACCTCTGTCGCGCCTATCAAGCGTGAAATGCGTGAGGGCGAGGCGCTGCTGGCCTCGGCAGAACGCTGGGCGGTGCTGGCGTGGTGGCGTTATGGGAAGAAGTACCCCTCTGAAGAACTCAATGTGGCCTGGAAACGCTTGATGTTTAACACCTTTCACGATGTGTTGTGCGGGTCACTGCTGGAAGACGCGATGCCGGGGGTGATGGATATGTATGGTTACTCAGGCGACATCGCCCGGCGCATCATCGCTCGCAGTCAGCATTATGCCCTTCCAAATGTACAGCCCACACCGGATACCATTCCCGTGTACGTGCTTAATCCCCACAGCACACGTTTGAAGGCGGCGGTTGGCCTCAACTTTCTGGCGGAGTATCGTCCTCCCACAAAGCCAAAAACCTTTGCGCTGTACGATGACGCGGGGCGGCGTGTGCCGTGTCAGGATAACGGCGGCAGTTCCGTCGTGCTGGAAAATGGAACATGGCAGCCTTATCTCGGTTTTGTGGCCGATGTGCCGCCGCTGACAGCCCGACGTTATGAAATCCGGTTTGAAGAGGCGAGGGCGCAAAACACCGAGGCGCTGTCTGCACGGGAAGATGAAGCAGGTATCACGGTTGAAAATCAATGGTGGCGGGTGCGCTTTTCGCGTGAGTTGGCCGCGCCTGTGGAGATGATCGACAAAGCCAGCGGGCGTAATCTGCTTAAAGGGGCGCTGCAACTTTTTGCGATGGAGGATGTGGCACATGCCTGGGGCGGGCATACAAAGGCCGATTTTAATGTGCCTGTCAGCCCGTTGACAGCGCTCAGCCCGGCAGAGGTAGGTGTGTTCACAGGCATGGAAGACACGGATGGCCCGGCGCTGCGGGTGATTGCCGAGGGGGATGTGTTTGTCACAGTGGAATGTCTGGTAGGCTGGCAGCATACCAGGGCGGCACTGCGCTTTAAGCTGTATGCGGAACTGCCACACATCGATATTGATACACGGCTGTATATGCAGGCGCGGCGTAAGATGATTAAGCTGGTATTCCCGTTTGATCTGCCCGACCTGAGGGCGGTGTGTGAAGTGCCGTATGGTACTGCGGAGCGCCCTGCGGACGCGACAGAGTATCCCTATGCGCGCTGGCTGCGCCTGGAATCAGCGCAGATGACGGTGGGCATCGCCAACAACGGTCAGAATGGGCTGGATGTGTCCGCAGATGGTGTGCTTGGCCTGAGCATCAGCCGAGGGGCGGTACACTGTCATTGGGACGAGAAACCGGGCGGGTTAGATACAGCGCGCTCGTTTACGTTTATGGATCAAACACAGATTGATACGCGCTTCCGGTTGATTGCCGGGGAAGATAGCGCGCAGGTGGCAGAGCAGCTTGTGCCGCTGGCGCTGGAACTCAACCTACCGCTGGAGCGTTTCTTTGCTTATTATCCGCCCACCTCACCCGAAGGTGCGCCAGCTAAACCGGAGTCTTTTGTTCAGGTGGAACCGGCGACGATTATACTGGGTGCGCTGAAGAAGGCAGAACGTGAGGAAGCTCTGGTGATCAGGCTGGCTGAGAGCATCGGGCGGGAGACAAACGCGCAGTTAAAACTGGCTGATGAGGCGGCGCAGCATGTGCATTTTCGCCCCTATGAGATCAAGACTTTTAAGGTGACACAACAGGGTGGGCGAATCCGCTGGCAGGAATCCAATATCCTTGAAGAATAAACGGGAGGCTTACCCAACTGATGTTAAAATATTGCGATATGACTTAATGTTTGTAAAGCGCAAAAAGTGGTAACGTAATAGATAGTGGAATGGTAGCCGCTAGGCTTTATATTGTCAGATTCTGGCGATGTTCTGTGTTGGGTGCATTCATCCCAGAGAAGAACCCCTGTTGAAGTGCTTATCATGCCTGGGGCTGCCGGATTATTCTCATTAAGAGGAGGAATACCACGGATTAAAACAATAATCAGGGTAATAAAGTCAATGCTTTTCGTCTTTCATAAGTACAGGGAGTATTTTATATGCGACGTGTATTAGTTTTTATGGTTTGTGCCATGCTGCTGGCAGTGCTGGTCGGTACAGTGGGCGCACAGGATGGCGTAACTCTGGTGATCTGGGGTGAGCCGGGTACTGTGACCTGCATTAACGAAAATAATACCCAGGAATTGGGCTGCGTTTACGCGCTGACACTGAATCAGTTGTGGAGCGAGATGTACCCGGATATTACTCTGCAATGGGAAGATCATAGCTGGGACGCTGCACTGCGTCAGAATCTGGTCACTGCCCAGTTGGGCGGTACGGCACCGGATATTACTGTTGGCGAATCGTTTATGCCGGAACTGACCCGCAATGGCTCTTTCCTGCCGCTGGATATTTCCGAAGATGTACTGAATAACCTGGTGCCGGGAACTGTTGCTGCGGTGACGCATGATGGCCAGGTGCACGGTGTGGCCGCATTTACGGCAGTTTTTGCCCTCGAAGTGAACGCCGATGTAGTACGTGCAGCAGGGCTTGACCCGGATACGCTTGATCTTTCCACCTGGAGCCAGGTCGAAGAAGTCGCGGCAGCGATTACGGAAGCGGGCGGCGGCGAGTTTTATGGTTTCTCCATCCTGGGGCCGACCCCACAGCCAGCGGGCGCACTGTTCCGTGCTGCCCCTTACGTCTACCAGACAGGCGGCGATTTCTGTGATGAGGGCTGTGTGAACCCAACCTTCAACGATCCGGCCTCATTGCCCGTCTATGAATGGTTCCGCACTATGTATCAGTACACCCCGCCGGGCCTGGCATTTAATGGTGATGAGGGCTTCGTGTTCAGCCAGTTGTTCAGTGGGCAGACCGCAATGCAAACGGCTGGTGCATGGCATCCGGCCTGGGCCAAGAGCAGTGGCTGTGAAGACTGCCGCTACCTGCCGCTGCCGATCCCGGATGAGGGTGGCCAGCGTGCGAATGTGGTGGTAGGGAATGCGATTTATGCTGCCCTTGCCAGCACCGATCATCCTGAAGAAGCCATGCTGTTCCTGGAATTCCTGGCCAACGACGCAGTGCAGCCTAATACTTTCTGGGGCAATGGACGTATGCCTGCGACGCTGTCCGCTCTGGAGGGCATTCTGGCGGTGGCTGAAGGCGATACCTCGGCTGTGCCGGAATACTTTGAAGGTGACCCGGTAGCGACTGCCGCACCATTTGTGTTCTACATTGATGAGTTGTTCAACGGCGAAGTGCGTACACTGCCGGCATGGGCTAACGAAGGCCCGGCACTGGATGCCCTGTGGAATGATATGTTTGCCGAAGTGTTGACCTCGGATCGTCCGGTACAGGAAATTCTGGACGATTATCAGGCACAGGCTGAGGCATTAGTCGCCGGTTAAAACCCGATCAGACAATTGTGTATGTCGGGAGTGTCACAGTGTGGCGCTCCCGATTGTCTGTAATTACAGAAGAAGGTTTCCATCCCATGCAGCAAACTTACACAAATACCCGTCCAAGACCCGAACAGGGGCAAATGAGCTTCTTTGCCAGAAATCGCCAGACGATTGAAGCCTGGGTGATTCTGACCCCTATCCTGATCTACTATTTCCTGTTTGCT
>JBGSXK010000469.1:0-4020 GCA_041751455.1 Anaerolineae bacterium | reverse complement strand
GCACTGTGACCGTTATCTTACCCTCGTATCTCGCCACGACGATCTCAGAATGGCTCGCGGCAAATGAGGTAAAATCGCCTGCCTGCTCGTTCTGGGTGCGCCAGATTTTTTCGATGTAGGGAGAGTCGGAAGGTCTTTGTTCCTCAAAGACGAACTTCATAAATTTGTCTCCTGTCTTTGCTCTCAAGCCCCACCAGACAAGTGCGGTCTGTCTGCCCACTATAAGTACAGGACAATGAAGGCAGGCAGCCTCATTTTAATCAAATACCAGCAGCCAGTCCTGTTCATCGGGCGGGACGAAAGTCTGCTCTGGTAAAGTCGTCAGCACAGCATCATGCCAGGTGCCGCTGCGCGGGTCATGCCAGCGGGCATGGGTAGGTTGATTGAGCTGATTGGTATACACCGTGATGCTCTCCCCTTCCGGCAGGTAAATCACAGTCTGCTGGCCATCACTGGTCTGCGCAGCGGCGATAAAACGACGCGGGTCATCGCTGCCGGGCTGCACCACCAGCACCCCCTGTGCCGGGCGCAGCCTCCACCAGGGCAGCGCGTCGAAGAACCGGTGCAGTACCGCCATGCTTTCCAGCGCGGGGGTATCCAGCGCCGTGTACCAGGGCTGCACAAGGCCGATATTATTGTGATTTTCGGCAGGTTCCGGTTTTTCTGACGGCCACACCCAGATGGCATTATGGCCGTAAGTCACACCGGCTGTCGGCGAGACCAGCAGACTCCAGTATGATGCACGACGCACCTCATACGCGCCGAACACGGTCTTGCTGTGATAAGAGGGATGGGTTTCATAATTTGGTTCCAGGTTGATGACCGGGATCACCGGGTCGCTGTTCCAATCGCTGACGGGCGGCCCCTCTACCAGCCAGCGCAGATGCTCATTGCTGTCTCCGTGCCCGCTCTGGTAGCCGATAAAATCGAACCAGGTTTCACCGCCAAAATCCTCTTTGATCCATACCTGTCCGCAGGGATGCAGCGTTGCCAGGCGGTCATGCCGATCTTCAAACACTGCCCGGCCAATATGCTGAAATTTCTCCACCAGCCCAGAACGCTCGTAACAACCATCACCACCTACCATCCACACTACCTGATAGGCTCCCCAGCGCGCCTGTAAGTAGCGCACAAAACGAATGCAGGCCGTCTCGCTGATGACCTGACCGGGATCAGTATCGGTCAGTGTCCACAGCATAATCGGTGAGGCGATCAGGCCATGCGCATTGATGGCCGCCACTTTAGGGTCGAGCCGCTGGAAAAACGGCACATTCAGCACGATACGATCATCACCTGTAAAAGCCAGTTCACCCAGGTCATCTCTGGTCAGGCCGCGCCAATGTGTACTTACAAACTGAATTACGGTGAAGCCCTGTTCGCGCCGCCGTGTCAGGTAACGTTGCCAATCCTCGGCTTTCGCCCGCAGCACACCGTTCCAGGCTGTATCCGCCAGCCAGAAAAATGGTGTGTCGTCGGCATAGGCCAGCGAATGCCCATCGGCAGAAACTTTGAGCGGGCCATTCTGATAAAGCGAGTTAGCCCCCTCATAGGCTGTGCATTCAAACGTCCCCTGCTGCCCATGCAGGCCGCTGTTATTATGATCAGAACAGGTCGTCACCCATGTCCATGTGCCGGTTTCATCGGGACTGAACCGAACGCGCCACACGTCGCCGTCATCCCAATAGGCATCTATCGTCTGCTGTCTGCCAGAAGGCGCAGTGAATCTCAGGCGCTGGTCTACGTCCCAGAAGGGATTTTCATAAGCACTGGTACTGGTGAAGGCGGCTTCAAAAAGTGTGTATTGTGCGATCATGAAATGGTTTCCTATAAATTCAAAAATCAGGATTTCTCGGTCATGCTGATTTGCCCCTCAACCACATGTAACACTGCTGTACGTTGAAGGAAAGATTCGGTGAAAATATCGAGTTCTGTCGTGGTCATCAGAGTCTGTGTCGTACCGTCCAGCCGTTCCAGCAGGTAGGCACGGCGGCTGGCATCCAGCTCTGCGATGACTTCATCCAGCAGCAGCAGCGGCGGTTCGCCAATGCGCTCACGCATCCAGGCCAGCTCCGCCAGTTTGAGCGCCATGACAGCGGTGCGCGCCTGACCCCGGCTGCCATACAAACCGCTGTCCCGCCCGTTGATGCGCAAACGCAGTTCGTCACGGTGCGGCCCACTGAGTGTGATCCCGCGGTTAACCGCCTCGCCCAGTTCAGTTTTCAACTGGTCGGCAAACTGGGGCACAATCTGCGCAGGTTCAAGCTGGCGGTGTAAATCCAGTCCCAGCGTATTAAACGAAAGCTGGCCGTTGCCCTCGGCGGTTGGCGTGAAACTGGGCAGGTATTCCAGCGTCAGAGTCTCGCGCCTGCCAGTCAGGTCATGATGCGCACGCTGCGCTTCGGCTTCGAGTTCGCGCAGGAAGCGCTGGCGGCCTGCAATCAGGATCGCCCCTGCCGCAACCAGCTTTTCGTCCCAGTAATCCAGTTCCTTGGCCGAAGCCCGCTTATCCGCGATGCGGCGCAGCAGGGCGTTGCGTTGTGGCAGAATCTTGTCGTAGGTATGCAGCGCTTGCAGATAATCCCGGTCTACCTGTGCCAGCGTATCATTCATAAAACGCCGACGGTCGGACGGTGAACCTTCCACAAGCATCAGGTCACGCGGCAAAAACAGCACCACATTGAGCATCCCTACGATATCCATTACGCGCTTATCTGCCCCGTTGACTTTAATTACCTTCTTAAAGCGCTGTCCGCCGCTCTCGCTGCGTTCCAGCAGCAGCGTCATCTCAATGCGCTCCAGCGGGCTGCGTTTGGTGCTGATTTCGGCGGCCATGCGGGTAAAGGGAATAGGGTCATTTTCGACGCGCCAGTTAATCAACTGACGGTCACTGGTCGTATAAGGTGAGCGTGAGGTCGCCAGATAATAAATCGCTTCCAGCAGGCTGGTCTTGCCCTGCGCGTTTTCCCCATGCAGCACTGTCGTACCGGGAGGTACGCTCAGTTCCAGCCGGGCATAATTGCGGAAATTGGTAAGCGAGAGATATTCGATACGCATGGTGCGGCTCAGTTGAGCATACAAACAGGAGTTCTATTTTACCCTATTTCAGTCAAGCATACAGCCGCGAAGTAGTTTAAAATAAGGTCAGATCAACAGAACAGCAGTCATGTCTCGTATTATCCTGCACCTCGATCTTGATGCATTTTTCTGCGCAGTCGAAGAACAGCGCGATCCGTCCCTGAAGGGCAAAGCCTTCGCGGTAGGTGGGCGTCCAGACCAGCGTGGAGTTGTCGCGTCGTGCTCCTATGCCGCACGGCGATATGGGGTACGCTCGGCAATGCCCATGTCCACTGCCGTGCAGCGCTGCCCCACGCTGCTCATCGTGCCCCATCACTTTGATCTCTATCATGCCGCCTCCCATAAAGTCATGACGCTGCTGCATGACCTGACTCCTTTTGTCGAACAGCTTTCGATTGATGAGGCTTTTCTTGATGTGACCGGGCTGCGGCAAACAGGCGAAGTGCTGGCTCACAGGTTACAGGCCCGCATCAACCACGAACTTGACCTGCCCTGCTCACTTGGTGTCGCCAGCAACAAGCTGGTCGCCAAAATTGCCAACAATATCGGCAAAGACCGAGTAAAAAGTGACCAATCGCCCAATGCCATTACTCACATTCCGCCGGATGAAGAAGCTGCATTCCTCGCACCGCTGGAGATCCGGGAACTGTGGGGCGTGGGGCCAAAGACCGCCGAGCAGCTTTATGGGCTGGGCATCCGCACGATTGGCGCGCTGGCACGCTGGCCAGAGGATGATCTGGCGCGGCGCTTTGGTAAGCTGGGGCGTGAACTGGCACAGCGGGCACGTGGGCTGGATGATCGGAGGGTGGAGACTGAACATGCGGCAAAATCCATCAGCAAAGAGACGACCTTCGCCCGTGATGTGCGCGATGAAGCCGAGCTAAAGCTTACCCTGCGCCATCTGGCCGAAGGCGTGGGTCGTCAACTGCGCAAATCCGAACTCCA
>JBGSXK010000468.1:0-6683 GCA_041751455.1 Anaerolineae bacterium | reverse complement strand
CTGGATGATCCTGTGATGGCGGATTTTATGAACAACCTGGTGCCCATCAACCAGTTGGCGGAACAATCGCCCGGTTTTGTATGGCGGTTGCAAACCCCGGCGGGGGATGCCACCAGCCTGAGAGTTTTTGAGGACGAATTTCTGATTATCAATATATCGGTGTGGGAGTCGATAGAAGCACTGCACCAGTATGTGTATTACAGCGACCACACCGCCTTTTTTCGCCGCCGGGGGGAATGGTTCAGCAAATTGAACAGCCCGGCTGTCGCGCTGTGGTGGATTCCCGTGGGGCACATCCCCAGCGCGGACGAGGCCAAAGCGCGGCTGGAACACCTGGAGACTCATGGCCCGACACCGTGGGTTTTCACGTTTAAGCAGCGTTACACCTTTGAGGAGATGCTGGCGGCGGAGCGTACACGCACGTGAATGCCCGGATGAGGGAGGGAATGGCGACCCTCCCTGTGGGGCGTGATGGGAGTTTACTCGGCTGAGGTGGCCTCGGCACGCAGTAATTCATCCACGAAAAAGGCCGGGGTTTCGATGGCGCGATGTACGGGGCACTTGCCTGCAATTTCCAGCAGCCGCGCGCGCTGTTCGTCGGTCAACGGCCCTTTAAAGATTATCTGATTGCGGAATTCATGGACAAACTGCGCCTCACCGTTGTAGGCGGCGTACTGGTTGGCGTTGTAGCGCTCCATGTCCAGCGCGATCTCCACGCCTTCCAGCGGCCAGCCTTTACGCTCGGCATACATCTTGACGGTGACGGCCATGCATGACCCTAACGCGCCCAACAGCATTTCGGTGGGGGTGGGGGCGGTATCGGTGCCGCCTGCTTCTTCGGGTTCATCAACATGATAGACGTGATTACGTACAAAGATGTTCGCCCGAAATCCCTGATCGAGGCGGACAATTGTTTTTGGCATGTCTGGGTTCCCTTAATCCTGTGTGAATGGTGTGTACTGTTGTACCAGAGACGCGTCTGCCGTGGCCAAACTTACGCATATTACAGCAGTCTGGCATAGAGCGCGGCCTGACGGTCAATCGCCTGCTGGTAAATGGTGTGGTGGGTGTGGTCGGGCTGGTAGCCCGTGCCCAGGCGCGGCGTGGGATCGACCTGCTGCGCAAGGAAAGCCGCCCCGCGAATGGTGGCTTCTGCTTCGGCGTTGGCATATACCGGCGCACCGAGCACATCGGCCAGCATCTGCATCCAGACGGGTGAGTTGAGGACGGGCGCGCCGCTGGCGATATAGACGACCTGCTCTGGCAGCAGGGGCCGCAGGCGGCGGGCGATCTGATAAAAGCGGTAAGAGACGGCTTCCAGCGCGGCGCGGACGAGATGCGCGGGTTCGGTATCAAACGTCATGCCCATGAACACTGCCTGTGCCGCGTCATTCCAGCCGGGCGCGCGCTCCCCGGCGAGGAACGGCAGAATTGTGAGGCCGTGACTGTCGGGCGCAATGGCCGCAATCTGCGCCTGCAAGTCGTCCCCGGTTTGCAGCACCTTGTTCAGCCATGCGTACAGATTGCCAGCGTTGCTCAACGCGCCGCCGACCAACGAACGGGACTCATCGACACGGTAGACGAAGAGGCCGTCGGGTGTTTCGGCAGGGGTGCCCGGTACGATGACACGCATCGCACCGCTGGTGCCTACGGAGATGGCCACTGTGCCCTGTCCGGTACAGCCCGCGCCGATGTTCGAGGCCACACCGTCCCCTATCGAGGGGAACCAGAGCGCCTCTTTGAGGGCAGGCCAGCGCTGCGCCCACTCGTCGCGCAAGCCGTGCAGCGGCGCGCCGGAAAGCTGTGAGAGCTGGCCTTCGCGGATGGGCAGACAGTCGAGGGTTTCCATGTCCCAGGCGAGCGTGTGGCGGTTGAGCAGGCCGCTCCACGAGGCGGTGCTGAGGCTGATGCAGCGCTGGCCAAAGATGCGGCACAAGGCATACTCGCCCAATGAGAGCCAGGAGGCGGTGCGGGTGAAAGCCTCCGGCTCGGCCTCATGCAGCCAGAGCAGACGCAGCGGCCAATAGCTGGTATGAATGCGGCAGCCCGTGCGCCGGGTGTAGTCTGCCGGGTCAAGCTGCTGGCGCAGGCGTTCGCCCAATTCGCCGCCGCGTGTATCCGCCCAGGTATAGATGGGTGTGGTGGGCTGGCCGTGGGCATCGATGCCGAGCAGATTGCCGACCAGCGTATCCATCGCCACGTGCTCTATCGACTGGGCGTGATGTCCTGCCTGGGCGAGCGCGGTATCAATACTGGTATAAATCACGTCGCACAACATCTGCGGTTCGATCATCGCGCCGCCATCGGGTGTTGTCTGCGATTCGTAGGGCTGCTGTACAAAGACTCCGTCCAGCGCGTGCCCGGCGCGGTCAAAGAGCATGACGCGCACCGATGACGAGCCAACATCCACAGCGAGGGTGAAGGTATGCTGAGTAGCGGACATCACGACTCCTAAAGAAAAGACCTAAAGCAGCGCATATGATACTGCTTTAGTCTACAGCCAACTGCTGTCAGCCCATAGTGGGCAATAGTTATCCACAAGCAAAAAGCGACTTCGGAAGTGAAGCCGCTTTCTGGTGGTGCTAAAAGGCTAATGAATGTTAAACCAGCTTTGCGGTTAATACGATTTCCGGCACGGCGCTGAGCGCCGCTGACACCGGGCAGGTGCTTTTGGTCGCTTCGGCCACTTCCTGGAATTTGTCATTGTCAATGTTGGGGACGGTGGCTTCGGTTTCCAGGTCAATGCGGGTGATGCGGAAACCAGCTTCCTGCCGCTCTATACGGACTTTAGCAGTGGTGTTGATGGAGGTGGCGGGGAAGCCCGCGCGCCCCAGCGACCCGCTGAGCGCCATCGAGTAACAGCCCGCGTGGGCGGCGGCGATCAGCTCTTCCGGGTTCGTGCCTGTGCCTTCTTCAAAGCGAGAAGTGAAGGAGTATTGACCTTCATAAGCGCCGCTCTCCATTTTCATTGTGCCATTGCCATCCTGGAGGGTGCCCATCCATTTTGCACTTGCCTGACGTACTGGCATTGTTTACTTACTCCTTCGTGTGTGACTTTACTCAGTCAAGAATTTACGACCCCAGAATATAGCAATCTTTTGCGGCCAGAACCAGTGCAGAATTCTTAAAAGGCGGGGCTGTGGGGGAACCTGGGCAGGTTTGCGCCTTGCGATTTGTATGACTTTGGATTGAAAATAGACACTTTACCAGACGACACCTGAAGAGGGGCGCGATGACCATCACCAACGCACACACGCATCTTGAACTGGGCTGGCTGGCGGAATGCTGCCCGGATGAGGCCGGACAGGAATTTCTGCCCTGGCTGACCAGCATGACGGAACGCTGGCGCAAAGTCGTCGGGTCGGGGTGCTTTGCGGAAGTCCATTATCATAAGGCGGTTGAGAGTGGGATTCAGGCCCTGCTGGATGCGGGTGTAACGCATATCGGAGATATTTCCACATCTACCAAGAGTATCCCGCTGCTGCTGCAATCGGGGCTGGAGGGGGTGGTGTATATCGAATGCCTGACACCGTACCCCGGTGAAGTGGAGAAGCGGCTGAATATGGCGCGTTATCTGATTGATGAGTGGCGGCCCAAGGAAAGCAGCAGGCTGAAGATCGGGCTGACGCTGCACACGCCGTACACGGTGCATCCCGCCCTGTGGCGCAAGGCGCTGCCTTATGCGCGGCAGGAGAACCTGCCGCTGTGCATCCATGTGGCGGAAAGCCCCGGTGAGTATGAATGGATGACCAAAGGCAGTGGGCCGTTTGCCGAGTTTTCAGAATCGCGCGGCGACCCTATCGCATCACCGAAGAAAACGCCTATCGAATATCTGGAAGACCTGGGGGCGCTGGAACTGAGGCCGCTGCTGGCTCATGCGGTGCAGGTGGATGAGGATGATGTCAAGCGCATTAAGGCCAGCGGCAGCGCGGTGGTTCACTGCCCGCGCAGCAACCAGCGCCTGCGCTGCGGGCGTATGCCGCTGGAGCTTTATCTCAGGCATGAGGTGCCAGTGTATCTGGGGACGGACAGCCTCGCCAGTTCCCCCTCGCTCGATATTCACGAAGAACTGGAAGCGGCAGTCGTGCTGCATGAGGGGTATGTCGGGCGGGCGCAGATCGAAAAGCTGCTGCAGCAGTCTTTTCCGGCGTGAATCTCCGTCATAAGACGGACATCTACGCAGGCATTTTCCCTATAAGATAGAGAAAGGCAGCCGTTGGGGGAAGTATCAGGGGAAGTGGTGTATGGGAATACAGGTGGTGTGGGACGATGAGGCAAAGACCATCGTCCGTTATACCTTTGGTGGAAGCTGGGCCTGGGATGATTTTTTTGCGGCGGTGCAGACCGCCAGGCAGATGATTGATTCTGTGCCCGGTGCGGTGGGTGTGATTATGGAGACGGACACAGAACGGACGCAGTATCCGCCCAATATGCTTACCAATCTGCGTAAAGCGCTAGGCAGTAAACATCCACGTACCAAAATCATTGTGGTGGTGGCGAAGAACCAATTCCTACAGGTCATGCTCAGTATTCTGACGCAGATCGCCGGGGTGAGCGGCAAAGCCATCCGTGTGGCGCATGATCTGCCGGAGGCGCGCAAACTGACGCAGGAGTATCTGGATGGGGCACGGGGCAGAGATATGTTGTAGGGCGGGTTTGCTAGCCCACAAGCATTTACCTGCGCCGCCAGAGTGTTGTGTGCAGACAGAGATTTCATGCAGTAAGCGAAAAACGGGCTTATCTGGCCTCTATCCTCATGGGCATCCCGTTGGCTGTGCCCAGTGTGCCCTGCATCACCCACTGCGGCTCGAAACCCTCGATCAGACGCGGCACGAATTTGCGCGCCAGCAGCGCCAGCAGAATATGTGATTCCAGCAGCGAGAAGTTATTGCCGATGCAGATACGCTGGCCGCTGGCAAAGGGATGATAAGCCGAGGGATGCTGCTGTGCTTCTCGCTCCGGTGTCCAGCGATCAGGGTCGAAGCGCAGCGGATCGTCCCAGAAACCGGGATGGCGGTGGGTGAAATAGGGCGAGAGCATCACGGAGGCCCCGGCGGGAATGGCGTAACCGTCGAAGGTGTCAGCGGCTATCGCATCGCGGACGTAGACGGGCGCGGGCGGATAGAGGCGCAGGGTCTCTTTAATCACCTGAAGGGTATAGGGCAGGTGATGGAGCTTCTCGACCGTGGGTGGGGCATCTCCTAACACGCTGTCCAGTTCCGCCCTCAGTTTAGCGGCGACATCCGGGTTGGCGGCCAGCGCATACCAGGCGAAGGTCATGGTGCGGGCGGTGGTTTCGTGCCCGGCGAAGAAGGTGGTGATGGCTTCGTCGCGCAGCAGGCTTTCGGACATGGTTTCGCCTGTTTCCTCATCACGCGCCTGCATAAGACGGGTGAGCAGATCATCGGGCCAATCCTGTTCCGGCAGGCCACGACGCTGCGCGATCACGCCGTTAATGTAGGTATGCACCCTGTGGCGCGCTTCGCGGTAGCGGCGGTTGGCATGGGTGGGCACCCAGAGGGGGAGATCGACCACCTGCCGCCGTTTACCGCTGGTGAAGGCGATCATGGTTTCCACGGCATCCTTCATGTGGGTGATTTCGTGGGTGGTTTCCATGCTGAACATCGCTTTGAGGATAATGGCCGCCGTGACGAAGGTCATTTCCTCGGCAATCTCGACTGGATCGGTGCGGCGGGCTAATTCCTGCCAGCGGTCTGCCAGGCGCTGGCCATCGCGCAGCATGATTTCGGCGTAGGTCTGGATGCCGCGTGGGGTATAGAACGGTGCCATCAGCTTGCGCTGCCGCCGCCACAGATCGCCTGTGCTGGCGACCAGGCCATCGCCCAGCAGGTAACGGCGTGTCAGGTTGTAACTTTTGAGCTTGTCGTAATTCTGGCGGTTGGTGATGCTGACGTGGCGCACGGCTTCGGGGTGGATGGCGAACAAGAGCTGCCGCCGTGAACCCATTTTGATCTGAAACAAGTCGCCATGTGCTGCCCACAAACCACCCACATAATTTAAAAACCCCTGACGGCGCAGCGCACGGGTAATCTGGAAGATGTTATCTGGCCCTGGTAAGGGTTTTAATGGCGAACTACTCATCAGAATTTTCGGTCCTTTGATCACTGTGGTGGTAGAGATCAGCCTTAAAATCCGGTGGTCTCTGGTCTGCGATAATGAATCACACGCTGTAAGGCCTTGAGTTCATAGGGCCAGTCATAATATTCGAGGCGGTAGCGCCATCCACTGAGGGCACGCAGCGCACTGCGCCACTGGCCCTGCAACCGGATGTCGGTCACAGTGGGGTAGTAGGCGTTGATGACTGACTCAAAGTTGCGTACCCGGCGGCGGGTGGTGTCCTTGAACCAGGGCGTGCTGGGGTCGCGGCGCATGGAGAACTTCGCCCATTCGGGACTCGCCCATTCTTCCAGCGTTTCTGGGAAGCGAAAGCCGAGGCGGGTGGCCTCGTCCAGCAGAATGCTGCCTTCCTGGGGCACGGGGGTATAGATATACAAAACCAGCTCGGTGGCCGGGTTGATCTGCTTGATCGTGCGGATAAACCTGATCGTGCTTTCGATGTCCTCCGCCGGGTCGGGGGGGTTGCCAAGCACAAAGGAGAGTTCCGGCACGATGCCGTAATGTTTCATGCGCTCTACCAAGGCCAGAGTGAGACTGGTGCTGGC
>JBGSXK010000467.1:0-2748 GCA_041751455.1 Anaerolineae bacterium | reverse complement strand
CGGATGGACTGCTACAATGGCGCGGCTTAATGGGGATAGGATGCGAACTCTTGGGCGAACAGCTTTCATTAGAGGCAGCATTGGCGCAGCGGGCTGCGCTGCGGCAGGCGGGCAAAGCACTGGTTTTGACGAATGGTCACTTCGACCTGCTGCACGTAGGGCACCTGGATTATCTGGAAAAAGCGCGGGCACTGGGTGACGCCCTGTTCGTGGGTGTGAATGGTGATGCGGGCAGCGAACGCCTGAAAGGCGCGGGCAGGCCGCTGGTACCCGCGCTGGAACGGGCACGGCTGCTGGCGGCATTGCGGCCAGTCACGGCAGTGATGATCTTCGAAGAGGATACTGCCGACAGGTTAATCCACGCCCTGCAACCGGAAATTTATGTCAAGGGCGGCGACTATGCGCATAAACCGCTGCCAGAGCGCCCGGTTGTCGAGGCTTATGGCGGGCGTGTCGTCCTGATTGATTACCTGCCCGGTCACAGCACCTCTGATCTGATCGCACGTGTGAAAGCGCTGCCCTGAACATTCAACAGGTGTACCTCTCCTCATGACCGCTGAAAATCTACCGCTAGAAAGCGGGCAAACGCTGCCCGAATCGCAGCAGGAAACCAATGCCGGGGTCGCCCGCGCGACGGGTGTCGTGGCATTGGGCAGTATCGCGAGCCGGGTATTGGGACTGGCGCGCGAGATCGTCCTCACCAACCTTTTTGGCGCGACAGGCGCTTCCGATGCATTTCGCGTCGCCGTGATCGTCCCAAAAGCGCTTTATGATCTGCTCATTGGCGGGCACGTCAACAGCGCGATTGTGCCTGTCCTCAGCGAAGTGGTGACTCTCAAAGGCCGCGACGAATTATGGCGACTGGTGTCGGTGCTGCTGACACTGGTGACAGCGGCACTGGCACTGCTGGTGCTGCTGCTGGAAATCTTCGCTTATGAAGTGGTGCATCTGGTTGGTGGTGGTTACACCGAGCCTACGCTGACACTGGCGACTTATCTGCTGCGCGTGACCGCGCCCGCACTCGTGTTTCTCAGTCTGTTCGCCATCCTCAGCGGTACGCTCTATGCCCTGCGCAGCTTCACATGGCCTGCCTTTGCCGGGGTGGTTTTTAACGGCAGCATCGTGCTGCTTTCGCTGCTGCTGGCACCCGCGCCACAGGTGCAGATTACACTGGAGCAGACAGGAGCGATCTGGCAGAGCGCCCGCCCATCCGAAGGTGTAATCGCGGTGGCGCTGGGCTGGCTGGTCGGGGCGCTGGCGCAGCTTGTGCTGCAACTTCCGGGGCTGCGCGGGGCGCGTTTTCGTCTGTCATTCCAGTGGCGGCATCCTGCTGTGCGGCGCATCGCTGCGCTGTATCTCCCGGTGATGATGTCGCTTATCCTGGACACGCTGGTGATTCGTTTCGTCAGTTATAACCTCGCCAGCCAGACCGGCGAAGGCAGCATCAGCAAAATGGAACTGGCAACCACATTGATTCAGTTCCCCCAGGGTCTGATCGCTACTGCTATCAGTATCGCCATTCTGCCGACCCTCTCGCGGCAGGCGGTACTGGTCACGGATGAAGGCCGCCGCACCTTCCGCGATACACTGGGCCTGGGGCTGCGGCTGGCGATTACGCTGATTCTCCCGGCGGCGGTGGGGCTGTTCGTACTGGCGCAGCCGATTATCGCGCTGCTGTTCCAGCATGGCGCGTTCACCGCTGCCGATACCTCCATGACCGTGCTGGTGCTGCGCCTGTACCTTATTGGTCTGCCGTTTGCCGCGCTGGATCTGCTGCTGGTTTATGCGTTTTATGCCCGACAGGACACCCTCACACCGGCACTGGTTGGCCTGCTCAGCCTGACGCTGTATATGGTGACGGCGCTGGTGCTGTTTCCTGAGTTTGGCCTGTTCAGCCTGATGATTGCCGACAGCCTGAAGCATATTGTTCACGCGCTGGTGTCGGCTTTTCTGCTGAGGCGGCGCATGAACGGCTTTGGTCGCCAGCGCTTGCTGTGGACGATGGGCAAAGCGGGGATAGCGACGGCTTTCATGGGTGTGGCTGGGATACTGGCGCTGCCTGTGCTGATGAACTGGGTGGGCACTACAGGAATCATGCGCGAATTTTTGCTGGTGCTGGTCAGCGGCGGGCTGTGTGTGGGGTTATATGTGGCGCTGGCGCTGCTGCTGCGGCTGGAGGAGCTGCGCTGGTTAGCAGGAATGATCTGGCAGCGACTGCGACGATAAACCCCGCCTACGGGTTGATGAGAAATGCTTAAGCATTGCTACCCACGTCTGTAAGCTCGTGTTAGGATGAACATGGGGGCTATGCTGGCAAAAAAGAATGCTCATGCTGGAGGCCGATTGAAACTCTATAGCGGGCTGCTGGTTTGTGTCTTAGCACTGGCAGCATGTCAGGTGTTTTCGGGGCATTCTGCGGGCTATGAAGTGGAAACACAGATCGCTAATGCTTCACCATCACCTGCGGATGAAACCAATGACGAAGATGAGTGGACAGGGCACACAGGCGGTGAAATCCATCTGAGAATTCAGGTTCCCCAAGGCTGGCAGACGTATAACACCGATGATGGCATTGTGTTGAACGAACACATGGGATCGGTCGAGGACGGCCCGCTGCTGCATGGTATTCTGATCCATATTTTTATCCCCTCTATGGATGATTTCGACTTCCCCCAGGACAGGCAAGCTAATCTGGCATGGGCAGTATTAAAGCAGGTCGTTGCGGATGAGGATTATGTGGGAGATGCA
>JBGSXK010000466.1:0-3689 GCA_041751455.1 Anaerolineae bacterium | reverse complement strand
AAGGCGCTGGCCCCGGCTTCTATACGGCTCATCACCCCGCCCAACTGCCAGATATCCACGGTAGAGTGGCTGGAAGGACGCTGGGCATTAAGCGCGAGCAGGCGCTCAATCACATCGTCATCCAGACTGTTGACATAGGATGATTTCCAGTAATAGCGCATCTCGCCCGCTGGATAATCCTCATCCAGGAAGGCCTGCACCTCAGTGAAGGGCATGGGCGCGCTCAAATCCACGATAGGAGTCGTCAATTCACGCAGCGGTTGCAGCACACGCCGCCCCTCGCGTACTGACCCCGCATAACAGGCGGCGAATATAATGTAATCGGAGCCGTGCGCTTCCTTCGGAAACTGTGGTGCTTCTGGTACAGTGCCTAAGATGGCAAACGAACTGACTTCATCTGGAGCATTGGCGCAGTAATCACGATAGAAGCGCAGCGCCTCGCGGGCGGCGGAGATCGGGTACACGACAAAGGCGAACATCACTTCTGGGCCGACATGGTGCAGGCGATACTCGAAGGTAGTTACTACGCCAAAGTTGCCACCGCCGCCCCGGATCCCCCAGAACAGATCGGCATTTTCAGTCTCGCTGGCCTTCAGAAAGCGCCCGTCCGCTGTGACGATTTCCACCGAGAGCAGGCTATCGATGGTAAGGCCATATTTACGACGCAGCCAACCCAGCCCTCCGCCCAGCGTGAGGCCAGCGATACCGGTTTCCGAGACCACGCCCCCCGGTGCGGCCAGGCCGAACTTCTGTGTTTCGCGGTCAAGTTCACCCCACGTGACACCCCCTTGCGCCCGCGCAGTGCGGTTCACTGGGTCCACGTCGATACGTCGCATAGACGACAGGTCAATCACCAAACCGCCATCACAGACTGCGCTGCCTGCCACGTTGTGCCCGCCGCCGCGCACCGCCAGCAGCAGTTTCTGCTCACGGGCAAAGTTCACCGCCGCCACCACATCCGACTCATCCGCACACCGGACGATCAGCGCCGGGTGTTTATCAATCATGCCGTTCCAGACGGCGCGTGCTTCATCATAGTTTGCCATACCGGGGAAGATCAGCTCGCCGTGTAAGCGTGTGCGCAGTGCGGCCACGGCCTGGGCGTTCAGTGATGTGATTGGGGTTGGCATAGACGTGTTTTTGGCGCTCATGTGATTTCTCCTACAGCGTTTTGATCATGCGCTCTACGGGGATCATCACCCCATCGGGCAGTGTAAATTCCATATCTTCCACTTTGACAAAGCCGAAACGCTCATACAGCCCTACACCAGTCAGTGTTGCCAGCAGTTCCAGGCGCTTAAAGCCTGCTTTCCCGCTTTCTTCCATGCACTTGTGCATAATCAGGCTGGCGATACCACGTCGCGCATAAGCTGGATGAACAAACACTGTACGGATAACCGCCGTATCTTTGGCCGGGTCGCGCAGCACCTGCGTCCCCTCGTGTCCATCCCCATGTAGTGATCCATAACGGCTCCAACCGCCACAGCCTGCTACCTGCCCATTTATCTTGACCACATAAAATGTGCCATCGCTAACGAGACGGGTATCGATGCCGATCGCATATTTCAGCGCGCTTTCCACCTGTGATGGGCTGTAATACTGTGTGCCCAGGCCGCGCATAGACTCTTGTATCAGACTGTGCAGCGCTGGCAGGTCGTCGTAACGTGCACGACGCAGATGGGGCAAATTAATGATGTGCCAGCTATCTGTTCTTGTCATCAGGCTAAAGTTATTCACGGTGCCCTCCAAAAGTCTTACGACATAAATAAGCTGTTTAAAAAGAGAGCAGACAGAAACAGATTTAATTTTTATTCTGAGTGGGGATACCTGCTCGCATAGTGCTTATGGAACAGATACCCCCAGAAAGCTGTACAGGACAGGGAGTTTGCTCAGGAAATTACTGGATCACTTCGGCGATTTGCAGTTCTACACTCAGGTTCACGCCCATTTCATCGGTGAAGCCCAGGAGTGTCTGCTCCATCTGGCCGCGCGCCCCGTTGTACTGACCCGTGCCACCAGTAATGGCACGTGCGACAGGGACATTCAGGTCGGCGATTTCAAAACCGTTGGTGACAATGATGTTGTCCTCGAACTGGTAAATCTGGGTAGAAACTACCCATACCCCGCTTTCGGTGTACGCACCCTCGCCGATCATCCAGCCATAGCAGGTCCACTCACCGATCACCAGTTCCGGGAATTCCGGTTCGCCATTGGGCAGAACACCGTTGCTGCCGTTAAGCGTACCCACCGGATAGATGTAGCCCTGGGTGACGAAGGGTGAGCCATACATAGGCATACCATCGTCGTAGAGCTGTTCGGTGCCAAAGATAAAGCGATTACCATCTTCAGCGACCTCGATAGCCAGGCTTTGAGCGCTGCTATCCTGGGCCAGTGCCGCATAAGCCCCGGTAAGTCCAAACAGTGCGATCAGCATAGCGAGAATGAAAATCTTGCGTTTCATCAGTTGTTGCCCCCTTATTAGGTTATCAGTCTTACTGTCAGTGCTGGCTGTTCCGAGCTGCTACTGACAGTCAACAGAATAGACGTAATCCCTGTGGCAGGTCATCTAACCAAAGTTATATTCATGGGATTAAAATAGGCACACAGGGATTAGATGAGCGAGTGTTGAAAACGAATGTGATACGATGAGCAATATGTTTGCATATGGTGAGGAGTGCTGATGAGCGCTGAACCCATTCAGGATTCGTACCCGGATGAGACTGCTATTTGTTATGGTTGTGGGCGCAATAACGCGCATGGCCTGCATGTTAAGTCGTACTGGGATGGCGAGGAAGGAGTAAGTCATTTTCAGCCGCAGCCGTATCACACGGCCTTTCCCGGCATTGTTTACGGAGGGCTGCTGGCGAGCCTGATCGACTGTCATACCATCGGCACGGCGATTGCGGCAATGTATCAGGCAGAGGGCCGCTCGCCCGGCAGCGACCCGGAAATCACCTGTGTAACGGCGAACCTCAATGTGAGTTATCTGAAGCCCACACCGATTGAAGCGCTGCTGGTGCTGCGCGCACGGGTGAAAGAGCTGAGTGGGCGTAAGGCTATCATGATCTGTTCGCTTTACGCAGGGGATGAAGAATGTGCCCGCGGTGAGGTGGTGGCGGTGCGGGTGGCCTCACGGGCGACGATGAGCAGTACAGGCTCTATGGAGAGTTGACTGCTTTTCGGGTACACTAGACCCTGTATACGTCATGCCTGCACACCGGAGATTTTCTTTTATGGCAACCGACTCTCGGACCTGGTTTTACACTACCCCCGAACCACGCCCCTATTATATCGAGGAACGGGTGAATCATACGTTGTGGAAAAACCGCCTTCAAACCCTCTTTATGACCTGCACCCAGGCGACCACGCCTATCCAGATGGAAGGTGTATGGCAGGGCAGCCCGGTGCGTTTTGAGTGGCAGCCCGGCAAATACTTTATCCTGACCACCGCGCAGGAAAGCAAGGAACTTATTGGTGTACTGCGGCAGATTTTGATGATGCGTCCTGCACTCTCTTATGAGAACCCGGAAGGAATGCACGTGGTGGAATGGCACACCGATCATCATGAGGCGCGCTGGGGAGAGTTGCAAGGCAAGCCACAGTACCAGGGTTTACGCCGTTTGCGCAAGTAAGTTACACCCGTAGCGAGTTGTAACATTACATTAGTGAACACACTTCATGGGGCAGCC
>JBGSXK010000465.1:0-2863 GCA_041751455.1 Anaerolineae bacterium | reverse complement strand
GTGTTTGGGACACTGGGTCTGACAACCTCCCTTTTCACCCTGGTGGGCATCCCGCTCGCAGGAATTGCCGGGGACACGCTTGGGATTGTCCCTGTGATCAACATTCAGGCCTATGTTTATATTCTCGCGGGCATCATCTGCCTGATTGCGCTTCCAGAAAAGTCGTCATGAAGATTGCATAGTGTTCATTCGCAAAGCAACTCGGCTTCAAACCCACAGAAACAGCATGGCTGCGGTTGTATAAGAAAAGCCATGTTTGTTTCACATTGGTCTGCAAGCCCCTTGCAATCCACCCGGAAGCATGATAGTCTACACGACATGACTGATTTAGCCTTTCATACCACGGTTGTTCCTCAAATACCTGCCTGTTGTATGTGTATGTGCGGTGCTTTTGTGTTCCCGGAACGAGTGGTGTTACGGAGAGGTTAAAGCCGCCTCCATAACGTGTAAAACAAGAGCCAACCCGTTCCGGGCTGGCTCTTTTTATTTGCGACAAAGGAATTGTTGATGGCGATACTCCTGGCAAAGGCGCTGCAAGCGCGTATCTTCGAGCAAATGGAAGCCACCTACCCCAATGAAGGCGGCGGGTTTTTATTGGGTGGAACCCAGGACACTGATGTCCATATCGAGGATATTATCCAGATTGAGAATGTATTTGAGGAGGCGGAGCAGTATCACCGTTACGCCATGACACCGCAGGACTGGGCACGGCTGGAAGACGAGGCCGACGCGCGCGGCCTCAGCCTGGTGGGTTATTACCACAGTCATCCAGACTCCCCGGCGATCCCTTCGATTTATGACCGTGACCACGCCCTGCCGAACTTTGTCTATATCATCACCTCGGTGCAGGCCGGGCAGGCGGTGGATATGCGTGTCTGGCGGCTGCGTGGGGATCGCACTCAGTTTGATGACGATACGTTACTGATCCGCGGATGAGAGAAGCACCACCATGATTTGGTTACAAGCCTGTAGAAGTTGACCACAGCCTCTACAGATAAGTATCATGATATTTAGAAAAACCATGAGGGAGAGGAAAGCACGATGACACAAGCACTGGTAAGTACACAATGGGTGGCCGATCATCTGAACGATGTACGGCTGGTTGAGGTGGATGTGGACACCACACAATATGAGGCGGGGCATATCCCCGGTGCGGTGGGCTTCAACTGGCAGTCGCAGCTTCAGGATCAGGTCGCACGCGACATCCTGAGCAAGGAAGATTTTGCCTCGCTGCTGGGGCAGGCGGGCATCAGCAGCGATACGCATGTGGTGCTGTACGGCGATAACAACAACTGGTTCGCCGCTTATGCCTTCTGGCTGTTTAAGTATTACGGGCACGAAAATGTCAGCCTGATGGATGGTGGGCGCAAAAAATGGATTGATGAAGGCCGCCCGGTTACGACTGAAGAAGCCAAATATCCGGCAGCCAACTACAGTGTCAAGCAGATGAATGCTGACCTGCGCGCTGACCGCGATTACATCAAGACGCGGCTGGGCAAGGGCGGCTTCGGGCTGGTGGATGTGCGCTCCCCTGCTGAGTATGTGGGTGACATCATCGCCCCACCCGGCATGAGCGAAACCGCACAACGCGCAGGTCATATCCCCGGCGCATCCAATATCCCCTGGAGCCAGGCGGTAGCCGAAGACGGCACCTTCAAGAGCGCTGATGAACTGCGCCAGCTTTACGGTGGCAAGGGCATTGATGAGAGCACCAGCGAAATCGTGGCCTACTGCCGCATCGGTGAGCGCTCGTCGCACAGTTGGTTCGCCCTGAAGTACATCCTGGGTTATGATAACGTCCGTAATTATGATGGTTCATGGACGGAATGGGGCAACCTGATCGGCAATCCAATTAAGAAGGGCGCGGAAGCCTGATTCGGGAATAAGGGCGGGCATCAGACCCGCCCTGGAGTACATCTTTCATGCAGCATTTAGGGGAGGAAAGACAATGGCAAACGCAAACGGACGTGATCTGAAATTCCAGACGAAGGCGCTGCACGCAGGCTACCAGCCCGACCCGACCACCGGGGCGCGGGCAGTGCCGCTCTACCAGACCACCTCTTACCAGTTCCGTGACAGCGATCACGCGGCAGCGTTGTTCGCCCTGCAGGAGATGGGCAATATCTACACGCGCATCATGAACCCGACCAATGATGTGTTCGAGCAGCGCATGGCCGCCCTGGAAGGCGGTGTGGCCGCTCTCGCCACTGCATCCGGGCAGTTTGCGCAGCTTCTCGCCATTACGACGCTGGCCAATGCCGGGGATGAAATCATCTCGACTGCGGCACTGTACGGCGGGACTTATACCCAGTTTTCACAGAGCTTTCGGCGGCTGGGCATCAAGGTGCATTTTGTCGAGGGGACGAACCCGGAAGATTTCGCCAGGCACATCAACGACAAGACCAAACTGATTTACCTGGAAACAATTGGCAACCCGAAGCTGGAAATCCCGGACTTTGAAGGCATCGCCGAAGTTGCCCATGCCCACGGCCTGCCAGTGATGGTTGATAATACCTTTGGCACACCCTATCTGTTTAAGCCATTCGAGCATGGGGTGGATATTACCGTGCATTCCACCACCAAGTGGATTGGCGGGCATGGCCTGAGCATCGGCGGGGTGATTGTTGATGGCGGCAAGTTTGACTGGAAGGCCAGCGGACGGCACGAAGGACTGGTGAAGCCCGAACCGGCTTATCATGGCGCGGTGATCGCGGATTTTGTGGGCAACGAGATTGCCTTCATCATTCGGGCACGAGTGGTAGGCCTGCGTGACCTGGGCGGCAGCCAGGCCCCCTTCAACAGCTTCCTGAACATCATCGGGCTGGAAACACTCGGCCTGCGTATGGAGCGGCATGTTGCCAAT
>JBGSXK010000464.1:0-2301 GCA_041751455.1 Anaerolineae bacterium | reverse complement strand
AAGCCGCTTTTGTTGATAAGCGATTGCAGCACGGTGAAACCGCCCGCGCTGCCGCCCACGATAACCAGCTTATCCGGGTCGGCCAGCCTCTCGCTGACCAGATGTGCCGCACCACTGGCACTGTCCTCCACGTCGTAAATTCCCCAGTTTTCGCGCAGCCTGAGCATATAAGGACGGCCATAACCTGTACTGCCGCGATAATTGACTTCCAGAACAGCAAATCCCCGGCTAGCGAAAAACTGAGCTTCACTCCTGAAATCCATCAAATTCTGACTGTTCGGCCCACCATGTACCCGTACAATCAGTGGAGGCAGACTGATGCCCTCGAAACGTTCAGAGGCAGGAGCATAATAAAGTCCATGTACGCTTTCGCCATCATGACCTGTCCAGGTCATGGCTTGTGCGCGGGCGAGCTGGGCGGGCATCAGCCGTTCGGTGCTGGAACGGCGCTGAATCTTCTCGCCGCTGTCCTCCTCCCGTACCGTGATCTGGATTGTGGGTGAGTCGGGGTAAAGAGTCACGGGCAGCGCCGCCTCTTCCGGTATATAAGTGATAAGCCGTGTAGTCAGCATGGATGAGCCCGCCAGCAGCACAATTGTGCTAGTTTGTGGCGCAACGGCAGGCTGTGCCAGATAGGTATAATGATCCAGCTCTGTGACCGAGGCCGCCTGCTCTGTGGCTATATCGTAGTGCCATAAATGCACTCGTGCCTGCACATTACGAAGAAAGTAGAGCTGGCGGCTGTCGGGCGACCAGCCATAAGTCCGCAGCCCCTGGATCCAAGCCGGGGTCGCGTGTTCGGCAGCGGCCTCGGTTAGCTGGCGATGCTGCTGCGCTTCCAGATCATAAACATATAATTGCCCCCAACCCGTCGCATCACTTATATAAGAAAGATAACGGCCATCGGGCGAAAACTCTGGCTGAAAAATTGATGTCTCAGCATCACCTGCGAGAGTTTCCAGCGACACCACCCCTGGTACACCACCTCGATAATCAAATCGGATCAGACGTAATTCGGTGCCGTCCCAGGGCATCAGCGGGTGATTCCATGCCACATAGGCCAGAGAAGTTCCTGCCGGGTGCCAGACAGGCTGCATCACAAAATCCGTACCATAGGCCAACCGAGCAGGCCAGGCTTCACCAGCGGTATCCACCAGGGCCAACCCATCCTGCCCTTCGTCACTATGGACATAAACCAGCCATTTGCCATCGGCAGAGACACGAGGCGAAGCCGCCACGCCAAAGCCGGGAGTCACAGGGCGGGCAAAGCCACCCGCCAGCGCCTGCCTGTACAGGCGACCTTGTGGCCCGGCAAAGTAGACATGCCCATGCGCCACAGTGAAATCACCTCCGCCATAGCCTACCTGCGCTCGCACTGCCAGATCACTGGTCAAGTCACAGGGTGCGTCAGGGCCGCGCTGCATGACCAGCACTCCCCGGCCACTCCGGTTCTCCAGCCAGACCAGGGTTTCGCCGTCACTATCCCACTGCGCATCACGCAGGCTCAAAAACTCGCTCAACATCTTTGCCGAGACAGGACTTGGCCACGTCCCATACTGGCGGGTTTCTTTCGCCATCAGACCCTCTCCGGGTGGTGTCGGTGTTTAATAGTGTTTGTAGATTAACCAGAGATACAGGGGTTTGGCAAACATTCTTAGAGGCATCAAAACAGGGATAAAAAATAGCACCCCACTTTTCAGTGAGGTGCGTTGGTTTTGAATGTGGGGCGCGGGTAAAAAATTTTCTTTAATAAGGTATTATTCTGCCCCACATATCTATCTGATTAACAGTATATAAGAAACCACACACAAGTCAAACACTTTTTA
Organism: Anaerolineae bacterium; assembly: GCA_041751455.1. Lineage (GTDB taxonomy): Bacteria > Chloroflexota > Anaerolineae > Aggregatilineales > Phototrophicaceae > JAIOHN01. Next base: position 475 of record JBGSXK010000464.1, on the reverse strand, counting down.
CGAGGTTCATCTTGTGAAGCATAGCATTATCGATAATGGCTTTAAGATTGCATTAAGTACGGTACAGTCGCCAAGCGGTTAAAATGTCCTGGAAACGCTTTCATTGATTTTAGAATAAACGAATCGTTAATTACATTTAGAACAAAAATTCTGTTAAACATTGTGTTGAGTTTCTCTCATCTGAGAAATTTCATACAAATTGCACAAAAGAACTCCGCCTTTAGACGGAGTTGCCCGATAAGTTTTTGTTATATAGTGTGCAATCAGGTTCATGTCAGCCGCGCAAGATCGCTCTGGGGTGCATATTCTCTGGAGATAATCTCCACTATAGTTCCCTGCTCAGCCCAATGATAAAGCGCCTCGGCATTTTCGTTTAGTGACATGATACAGCCAAAAGTATAAGGCTGTCCCACATTGCCCCCACCCAGGTAAGCTCCATTAGGCAGCAGCACCGCCCCGTGGAAACCATTCATCA
>JBGSXK010000463.1:0-8408 GCA_041751455.1 Anaerolineae bacterium | reverse complement strand
ACCATGCCCAAATTCTGCAATAATCTGCGGCTGGCGGGCACGCTGGAAAGGCTGGAATACCTTATCGGCCTCTTTCTGGCGCACACCATAACCCTCGTCCACTATATCAATCTGCACCTGCTGGTTCTGTGCCGAAGCAATGATTTTAACGGGCGAGGCCTTCATGCTGTACATGATAGCATTGCGCAGCAGGTCACGCAAGATCATGGTCAGGTGCGCAGGTGAGGCTGAGATTTGCAGGCCGGGGGGAAGATCAGTCTTGATGCGCCCCCGAAAATCCTGCGCTTCGGACTCAGGGTCGATCAGGTTGATCTCGTCCAGTTCCTCCATAAAATCTTCCATAAAATCTTCCAGCACGATCTTACGAGTTTCCTCCCGTACCGCAGGCAGGAGCGCCCCCAACCGCAGCGTCTCCAACCTTTCCAGCAGGTCTGTCAGCCGAGCGGTACGGTACATATGAGTAGCAATAAGACGGTTAAAGCCAGAAATACGCTTGCTAAGCTGATCAACCTTACTTTCAGGGTCGAGCCGTTTCATACTCTGGTTAATCAGGTTAATGTGCCCCTGGGTCGCTTCGACAGCTTCTTTGACTTCGGCACGGAAACGTGTCAGCACATCCTGAATAATCGTCCAATCCGGCGCATCTATCGTGACCATAGTGTAAACATCACCGTTCTTGCCGTGTATTGTAGCCGCCCAACAGGGGATATACTCCCCGGCACGGTAGGTATGAAAACGTACCGGACGGGCCGAATCCAATGACTTCTTGCGCGCGGTGTCAATTGTTTCTTCGGGGTTATGCAGGCCGCTGTTGAAAAACACTGCCACCGCTGTCCAGCCCTCGGTACGCATCAGCTTGAGGTCTGTCCCCAGGATAGTACGCGCGGCCAAGTTATCCAGCACCAGACGGCCATTTTTATCAAAGACCAGGACACCCTGCCCCAGCCCATCCAGCACTGCCTGAATATCTACCTGATTATCGAGGTCCACGTCGCCTGGCTCCAGTGATGCGGGTGAGTATCTTCCACAATTTTAATCGTTTTTGGGATTCGTGCGAATGTTAAACAGTAAAATAATCAGAGCGGGTTTGCGCCCGCCCTGATATGTTAGTCGTGTTATCTGTGGCCAGTGGTGAGTCAGGCGATTTCTTTGATAGTGAATACCAGCTCACCATCCGGGGCTTTGACCGTGACGTTTTCGCCTACTTTAGCACCCATCAGCGCCTTCCCCAGCGGGCTTTCGTGCGAAATTTTGCCCTCACTGGGTTTGGCCTCCGCCGAGCCAACAAGGTAATAAACTTCCTTGTCCTTGGTGCCTTTTTCCACGACGGTGACTTTAGAACCAATCACCACATGATCTTTTTTACCAGTAGTCTCCTCGATCACCTGTGCCGTACTCAGGATGGATTCCAGGCGCAGGATTTCGCCTTCCACAAACGCCTGTTCATTTTTCGCGTCTTCGTACTCCGCGTTTTCGCTCAGATCGCCGCCTTCTTCCAGCGCCTGGCGCAGACGTTCTGCCACCTCTGCACGGCGAACCTCCACCAGATACCGCAGTCGCTTATCCAGGTTTTGGAAGCCTTCCGCTGTCAGGTATTGGGGTTGGTCTACCATCGAATGTACTCCTTAATAAAAATGCGCCGCGTCTCCCTGGCGCAAAGTACAAAAACACAGCTTGCGCTGTGCTGAGTTTACTCGCTCTAAAGCTCACTGACTGTTTGTACGTGTAGGTTAATTTAGCACAAAAGATGCGTTGTGTAAAGTGACGAAGACACAAAAATTAGTGGAATCGACACCTCCCTCTCACGCAGCAGGCAAAGTGAAGCTAAAGGTGCTCCCCAGGCCCAGCTCACCAGAGAAAATCAACTGGCCCTGCTGCAAGCCCAAAACCTGTCCGGCCAGATGCAGACGCAGGCCCGCGCCAGAATGCTGGCGCACCCGGCGTTGTGTACCTCGCCAGAACGGCTTACCGATATTCTGCATATCTTCTGTCGTAAGGCCGATGCCGCTATCTGCCACACTGAACAGCACATGACTCCCCAGGCTGTCCACCGATAGACGAATACGTCCGCCCTGCGGTGTATAACGAACTGCGTTATCCAGCAGCGCGTTGAGGATGTGTAAACACTGGTCAAAATCGCCATGCGCGACAGGAATCGCCTCTGGCATATCTACCAGCAGCTCCTGATCCTGCACACTGGCTTCATGAATGGCGCGGAGAAACCCGGCTTGCAGCAGTTCGCTTGTGATGAAGTCGCCACACGTCAGCGTAAAGCGCCCTGTCCGCAGGTCAATCATCTGCTGCACGGCCTCCAGCAGCGAAAATGCGCGATCCGTGTTGTCGTGAACGGTATTCACCCAACGGCTATAATCTGCGGTGACTTCACCGCGCAGCCCGGCCTGCATCAGTTCTGCCCGGCCACGAATAGCGATCAGCGGCGCACGCAATGCTTCGTTCAGGCTGCTGAGCAGATGCAGTTCATCATGTGTGGATAGCTGACGCGAAAGCGAATCGGCAGGGGGGTGTGCCAACCGTGAGGCATCTTCCGAAACGAGGTTATTCAGATAGTCATTTTCCTGCGCCAGTGTCTGCAACAGCGTGACCACCTCGCCCAGACGGGCGGCAGTCGCGGGAGGGGCGGCTTTACGCAGCCGTTCCAGCAGTTCTACAGACTGCCGTGTGCCCCACGCCGGGTCAGACATCAGCTCATCCCAGGCAGCACAATCATAAAGGTTGTGCCTGCGTCCGGTGTGCTTTCTACATTCACCGTACCACCCAACAGTTCCACGATTCCATAGGCGATAGGAATACCCAGGCCACTGCCCTTGTACTGGCGCACATAATCATGGTCGGCGCGGAAATACAGCGTCCCTAGCTGAGCGATTTCCTCCGGGGACATGCCAATGCCATCGTCACTGATTTTAATAACGAGATTGTTGTTCTCACTGGCTGCGCTCAGGTGGACATTGCCACCTTCATGGGTGTAGCGCAGCGCGTTTTCTACCAGCTTGTTCAGCGCCTTGGCCAGCACTTCACCATCGGTATTGAGAATTGGCAGCCCCTGCGGGATGTCAAACGTCAGGTTGCGATTCATCTCCTGCGCCACCGGGAGCATATCTTTTTCGATACGCATCGCAATATTCTTGAACATATCCATCTTGTGCGCGAGTTTCATCGTGCGGCCACGTACTTTACTTACATCGCTCACATCGCTCAGCAGGGTTTGCATCCGCCTTGCATTAGTGCGGATGGTCTGCAAAAACTGCTTCTGCATATCACTCAGCTCACCCATCGAGGGGGTATTAAGCATATCAGCATAGCCCAGGATACTCGTCATGGGCACACGCAGTTCATGGATGGCAATCGACATAAACTCAGCCTGTTCGGTCAGGTAATCCTGCGCCTCACCAGAGGTCTCGGCCTTGCCCGACCCGCCACCTGCTGCCTGCGCTTCTGCCTGTTCCACCTGCGCCAGCGCCTCAGAAATTGCCTCGACCTGGCCGGGCAGACGTATCGGGATAATACGGCCTGCGCGGGCAGCTTCCAGCAGTTCATCCACCAGGGCTCGTGCCTGCGTGAGTGCATTATTTGCCATATCGTATCCCGCTCACTGTGCTAAAAACCAGAAACGCTCTGCGGGCTGCCCCGCGCCTTTCGTCAGCATAATCTCGCGTGTGGCCTGTGCCATCTGTGCCGGGCCGTCCCACCATGTGCTGATCTGGGAAACATAACAGTCAATCCCCCCTATTTTCGCCAGCACATCCTCTTCGCTCAGGGTGAGGATTTCAGCACGAAGCGTTTGCGCTTTGTAATAGGCCAGCGCCCGGTCGATTTTCATTGTATCATTGATGTAAGGATATTCTTCATAAAACTTGAGTGTCGCCCCGTTAGTCTTTTCTAACGTCAGCGCCCAGTCGCGCACCAGTTGATGATCGACATGATATCCTACGCCCAGCGGTACATAAATCACCTCCGCAGTGGGCAGGCTCAGGCTGCGCAGCACTTCAAAAGCCGGATCATCCGGGCTGACTTCGCCAAAAAGTGACTCTTCCGAGGGGTAAAGCGCGATCATCTCACCCTGGTGCTGGACGGTGCGGTAAACACAATCGGCCACAGGCAAATGCATCACCTGTGCCCCCAGGCTCTGCGCCGCTGCCAAATCTTCCTGGCGGCGTGTCGCAGTAGGGTGATACCCCGCCTGCCAACGCTGGTGCAAATCCCGCACAATTGGTGTATCAGGCGGGTCTTCTGGCGGATCACCTGCCATAATCGTCAGTACAGTCACCGGCTGCCCTGTTTGCACCAGGCGGTGAATTGTCCCACCGCAGCTTAAAATGGCATCATCCAGGTGAGGAGAAAGAAACAGATGCGTCATTCAGCCTCAATCCTTCAGTGTGGCAATGCTGAAGGAAAAGGTGCTGCCCCGCCCCACTTCGCTCTGAATATCAATTTTATCGCCCATTTGCTCCACCAGCGCGCGTGTAATGGCAAAACCCAGTCCCGTGCCCGGCTGCGAACGGGTGTAATCATCCTCTGCGCGCCAGAATTTTGTGCCCAGCATGACGATGGCCTCCGGGGTCAGGCCGATACCCGTGTCGCTGATGCTGAAGCGGATACGCTCATCTACCCGTCGCGCCCCCAGGGTAATGATGCCGTTATCCGGGGTATATTTGTAGGCGTTGCTCACCAGATTAGTCAGCACTTGCAGCAGGCGATAATAATCCACCCACATCAACGGCAAATTTGGTTCGATGTCCTCAACAAAACGATGCCCGCGTTCATTGACCTGTGGCAAAGTGGTATCCTTTACCGCCTGTACAACATCTTCCGCTGCCACTCGTATTTCATCCATACGGAAGTGGCCGCTTTCGATACGGCTGATGTCAGACAGGTCAGAAACCAGCATCTCCATCCGCCTGACCGTGCTGCGGATATTATTGATAAACTGTACCTGCCGTTCTTGCAGGTTGTCTTTTTGCATCAGAGTGAGGTCGGCATAACCCGCAATGCTGGTCATCGGAGTTTTGAGGTCATGCGCCACAATCCCGACAAACTCGCTTTTGGCGCGGTCTGCGGCCTGGACGGCGGCATAGAGACGCGCGTTTTCGATGGCAACAGCCCCGCGTGAGACCACCCGCTCAGCAATATCCTGCTGCTCCAGCGTGAAATCGCGGCCATCCCCACGTTTAAGAATCAGCACGCCCATCACCCGCTGGTTACGGGTGATCGGGATAAACAGGGTGCGGTGCGTATCGCTCGTGACCGTTTTACCCGTCGCGATCACCTCAGAAATTTCGGGGTAGATGCGCTCCAGCGACATAGGCAGGGTATCATCAATCGCCAGCCCATAATGATGCGCCGCACGCACACTGGCAGGGTCGCCGCTGATCCAGCCCACATACCCGACCGCTGCCTCAGACAGACGGCAGGCCCATTCCAGCGTGTACTGCATGGCGCGATCCATGTCTAGCGTTTCGTTCAGCAGCAGGTCCACCCGCCGCAGTTGGCGCAGTTCTTCCACACGCTGCGCCAGTTCTTCATCTGTCGCGCTAAAGAGCCGGGCGTTGTCCAGCGCCACCGCCGCCTGTCCGACAAAGGCATCAAAAGCAGCCAGATCATCTTCATTGAATAAGCCGGCCACGATTCTGCTATCCACATAAGCCACGCCCATCACAGCACCACGCGCCCGCAGCGGTGTCGCCATAATACTGCGCAAAGCCTGCGCGACAATACTGGCCTGTCCGGCGAAGCGCGGATCCTCGGCAGCGTTAGTCGTCACGATAGGCTTGCCACTATCCAACACCTGATTGGCGATCGTGCCGCTGAACTTGAATTGTTCGCTAGTGAGTGTCTGCTGGTCGAGGCCGCGTGCCACACGTACTTGCAGGCCACCATCATCATCGCGCAGCATCAGAAAACCGCGCTCCGCCCCGGTCAGTTTAATAATCGCGTCCATCACTTGGTCAAGCACAGTCTGCAAATCCAGCGATGAACCCAACAGGCGGCTCACGTTATACAGCGCCTCGAAGCGCCCTTCCTTCTTGCGACGTTTCTGGTCTTCATCCACCTGTTCCAGCATATCACCCAGTTTATCAAGCTGGCGGCTGAGGAAGGTGGCATCAACCTGGCCCGCCTGAAGCTGGCTGCGCAGCAAACTGACATTCTGGCGCATACTGGCGAGATCGCGGTCAGACAACCCTTTAGGTGAAGCGAAATCATTATTCGTGGTGGTAGTCATACTTTGTTTACAACTCTTTGATAATAATCACAGAATTCAGTGATCGGGCAGCGTTCACAGAATGGGCGGCGCGCGCGGCAGATTTCGCGCCCGTGCTGGATCATGTTAATGTGAAAGACATAATAATCCGCCGGGGGGACAATCGCCTCCATCACCGGATGAGCTTTATCGGCGCTGATACCCTCCGGCAAAAAGCCGATGCGCTGGCCGACCCGATGCACATGTGTATCCACTGGAAAAGCAGCGCGGTTGAAGCCGAAGCAAAGCACAATCGCCGCTGTTTTAGGGCCGATACCATTCAGCGAAGTGAGCCAGTTTTTGGCAGCATCAATTGATAAATCGTTCAGGAAGTCGATACTGAAATCACCACGTTCTTCCATGATATGACGCAAAATCGCCTGGATGCGCGGCGCTTTCTGGTTAGAAAGCCCCGCCGGGCGGATCGTCTCAATCAATTCTGGCAGCGGTGCATCCATAACGGAGCGCCAATCAGGATAACGCGCTTTCAGGGCATCAAATCCCCGGTCGCGGTTGATATCACTGGTGTTCTGGCTCAGGATGCAGCTTACCAGCTCATCCATCGGCGACCAGTCCTGGCGCCAGATTGGTATGCCATAGAGTTCGCGTAGGGCAGCCGCTACAGGAGGATATTTAGCCTGCCGCCGTTCAAAATCTTCCATCGTTTCCAGGATCGCCTGAGTCGTCATGCTTATCATTGTATGTGCATGTAGAACAGAGAGCAAGCGGGCAATATCAAGCCCGCAGACTATAATCACCTATCATTAATCCTTACCCCGCACCAGCACCGCCAACGCAAAACGCGGCAAACGCATCATGCGCCCGATACGGCCCGGCTGTAGATACAGGCGATACAGCCATTCCAACCCCAGCCGCCGCATCCACAGCGGCGCACGCGGCACAATCCCGGCAATAAAATCAAACGCGCCACCCACGCCCATTGCCATCCTGACCTGCAAACGCGGCAGATTACGCGCAATCCATTTATCCTGCTCTGGCGCGCCATACGCCACGAACAGCATATCCGCACCGCTGGCATTCACCCGCCCCACCAGCGTGTCTTCTTCCTCCGGCGCGGGACTCCCGGCATAAGTCCCGGCGATCTGTAAGCCCGGATAACGCTCGCACAGCACTGTCGCCGCTTTCTCCGCCACGCCTGGGGCAGCCCCCAGCAGATAGAGCCGCCAACCCTCCCGTGCTGCCCATTCCGCGATTAACGGTAGACCATCCGAACCCGTCACACGTTCTGGCAGGTGCCTGCCCAGATAACGCGCCGCCCACAACAGCCCAATCCCATCGGGGATGCACAGATCAGCGCGATTGAGGATGTTGAAAAAATTCACATCCCCCTGCGCAATCATTACAAATTCCGGGTTCACAGTGCAGACGTGTTTCGCCCGCGCTTTTGCAGGCGCGGGATGATTCAGACTCTCCTGCATCCATTCCACAAGCAGTTCCAGCCAATCAGTATATGTCACACTATCGACAGGCACCCCCAGGATGCGTAAGCGGCTGGGGGCAGGTTCGGTGTGCGGTGGCGGCACAGCTTCTGGCCGTACAGGATCGTTATTCAGGATAGACTTCGACGCTGTAACGACCTGCTCTGGCGTGACCATACGCATACACGTCCGCGCGGTGCAGCCCTCACGCAGGCCCACACTATGTCCTACATAGCTGCATGGACTGCATTCTGGCGCGCTGCGCAAAATGACCGATTGGCCGCCCGGTGACCAGGGGCCGTAAGCTGCCGCATTACTCGGCCCAAAGATGGCGATTACCGGCGTACCCGTCGCCGCAGCGATATGCGTCACGCCGCTGTCCACACCAATATACAGGTCAGCCTGCGCGATCACACCCGCGAGTTGAGCCAGGGTCGTCTGCTCGCTCAGGTCAAGCGGTTCATGGCGCATCAACTGCTTCACCGCTTGCACATCATCATCTTTGCCACCCACCAGCACAATCTGCGCGCCCTGGTCTTCATACAGCGCATCGGCCACCTGTGCGAAGCTCGCCGCATCCCAGCGCCGGGCGAGGCTGTAACCGCCGCTGCCCGCGTGAATGACAATTTTCTGCGGGCCATCGGGGAGGGGTTGCCATTCTCCTGAATAACTTTTTGCGGGCCTGGGGACGGTCTCCGCGCCCAGCAGGCCCA
>JBGSXK010000462.1:0-5393 GCA_041751455.1 Anaerolineae bacterium | reverse complement strand
GCGAGGTCATCTGTCTGGACAAGCAGCGTCAATAGGCTAAAAACACAGATGAGGTATGCGCAGAGAGGCAGCCTGTTTTTGGGGTAAGCGACTTTAATCATTTCTAAACTACTTTTATGCCACTAACAAACACACTACACTTATTTATAACTGATCTTGCTTACAAAACAAATGAACTGTGCTGGTATGTGTTGTATTAGCAGTGGATTTATAATTCAGCTTAGTTTCTGGATTGAAATGAGTGCTTATGGCTGAAGAAATAGTGATCGGCGTAGACATCGGTGGGACGAAGATTGCTGCCGGGCTGGTGCAGCCCGATGGACAAATCGCCCACGCGCTGACCGAAATGACGCCCTCTGGTGGCGCAGCAGCCATCCTGGAAGCTGCCACCGGGCTGTGCCGTGTATTGCAGGGAATGACAGGTGCGCCTGTCCGTGCGTTGGGCGTGGGGGCTGCCGGGCAGGTGGACAGGGCACAGGGTGTGATCGCCTATGCCAATGATAACCTGCCGGGGTGGATGGGGACGCCTGTAAAAGCGGTGCTTGAGGCAGAGCTTGGGCTGCCTGTGGTCGTCGATAATGATGTGAACGCCATGGCCTTCGGCGAGAGTCAGGTAGGCGCGGGCACAGGTTATCCGCATCTCCTGTATATCGCTGTGGGCACAGGCATCGGTGGGGCTATTGTCCACGATGGCCGGGTGTGGCGTGGGGCACATCACAGTGCTGGAGAGCTGGGTTATCTGGTGGCAGGCTGGCACGATCAGCAGCCGGTGATTGTGGAACAGCTTGCCAGCGGGCCGGGTATTGCTGCCCGCTACCGGGCGCTCAGTGGCAGTCATGATCTGCTCACGCTCTACGAGATTGCGGCACGGGCCAGGCAGGGCGAAACACTGGCGGCTGAGTCAATCCGTGAAGGGGCACACCTGCTGGGGACGGTGCTTGCCCCGGTTGTCTGCCTGCTTGACCCGCAAATGGTGATTGTGGGCGGGGGCGTACCCGGCATCGGCGATTTATGGTGGCAGCCCTTTGAGGCTGCGCTCCGTGCCAATCCGCTGCCTGCCTTACAGCAGGTGAAGCTCGCCCGCGCTCACTTCGAGGCTAACGCAGTCATGATCGGCGCGGCACAGCTAGCTTATACCCTGATCCGCCCATCAAATCCGCCTTTAGTCGGATGACAGCACCCTCTCATCTCCGCTAAGATAACCATCATGAGAAGCATAGGGGATTACACTTCTCAATATCAACAAGCAAGCACACCACGATTTGTGGGGGAAAGACAATGGGGGTGATACAGGGCGTACCAGTGGTGCGCCCTGTATCCATTCTCACACCAGGTTGAAAGAAGGCCATATGAATACCCTCGCATCAAGTCAAACGAATTTCCACCCACAGACAACCCTGCATCAATCTCACTCCCGGTGGGTACGGTGGCTGACCGTGCTGCTGCTGGTCATCATCGGCCTGCCGCTGGCGGGCTTCAGCTATCAGACTGTCGCAGCAGGCAAAGACCTGCTGGATTACCCGATGTCGGGGGAACAGATCGACGTTGGAGGTTATCGCCTGCATCTCTACTGTGAGGGTACAGGCAGCCCGACCGTTATTCTGGATGCGCTGCAACCGGGCACCGTTGCCAACTGGGCCTGGATTCAGCCGGAAATCGCCAGAACCACCCGTGTCTGCGCTTATGATCGTGCCGGCCTGGGCTGGAGTGATGCCGCCCCTGCGTCATATGATGCCCGGCAAAACACCTACGACCTGCACACGCTGTTGCAAAATGCGGGAATCGAACCTCCTTATGTTATGGTCGGCCATTCATTAGGCGGCTTATACAGCCGTGTCTATGCCAGTCAGTACCCGCAGGAAGTCGTGGGCATGGTGCTGCTGGATGCCACCCACCCCGATTCCTGGCAGCGTTTGGGGCTGGCCGAGGGTATCGGGATGGATAAGGACATGCTGGCTATGGGGCCGCTGGTGGCCCATTTTGGCCTCACCCGGCTCATCAACTTTGCCCCAGTAGACCCGGACCTGCCCGCACACCAGCAGGCCGAGCTGCGTGCCTACTACGCGACCTCCAAATTTGCCGAAAACGCACGCGATATTGATGCCGCCTTCCCGCAAATTCTGGCGCAGGGGCGTGCGGTGCAAAGCCTGGGCAGCCTGCCACTGATCGTCCTGACGACCGGCACAGTGGACAGCGCAGCCACCGAGAAAGATAATCTCCTGCGGGAAATGCAGCTTGAGCTGGCGGGGCTTTCCTCACGCGGGTTATATCGTGCTATCGAAGGGGCGACTCATGTCTCGCTGGTACATCATCCCGGCCATGCCCTGGCGGCGATTCAGGCCATCGAGGACATTCTGACCACCGTCCGTCCGCTCATGTCGTTCCAGAGCAGGCAGTTTGAATAATCCGATGAGTTTTCGGCAGCGTCCTTCAGGGGGCAAGCTGCCATAATTCTGCCGCGCCATGCAGGTCAACCTGGTCATATTGCGCCACACGGACATAACGCCCGGTCACGAATGCCACCAGCGGTGTAATGTCCGGCTTGCCCTCGGCCAGTAAATCCGGGAAGATCACCACATACGTGGGCGGCGTGGCAGACCACTCTGCCAGCAGCCCCTCGACTACGCCCGGCGCGGCCAGATACCAGAACCAGCCTTTAATCCATGTACCGGGCGGCAGCATTTCGCTCATGGGGTGAAGCTGAGGTGTGCTGTCGGTTTCTGGCAGCACGAATAATGTGTCGCCCGGTTCGCGCCGGGTGCGCAGGTCAGCGGCAAGCACCGTGAATTCGTCATAGGCTGGGATGCCCACAAACGCACGTGCATAAGCTGCTGCACCAGTCCAGCCCCAGCCAACGCCCACCCCCAGCAGCAGCCCCACCAGCGCCGCCTGTGCCAGCGCATCCACAGCCGCCTGACGCAGTGCGGTGACCAGCGCAGCGATCACCACGCCTGACATGACTGCCACCAACGGCAGGCTGCCCATCACATGAATCTCGCCGGGGCGCGGTATCAGTGTCAGGCTGCCCGCCAGCCACAGCAAAAGCACCAGTACCCTGATCTCGAATGCAGGCAGACCAGCACCTATCGAAGAACCGTTCCTCTTGTGAGGGTGACGTAAAAATATCAGCAGCATGAACACAGGCACCAGCGCCCATGTCAGCAGCAGCTTGCGTAAGAAGTTGCCGTCCAGCGGATCATTAATCATCAGGCCGGAGAAGTTAAAGCCCCAGTTCCAGTACACATAACTTTCCAGGCTGCCCTGCGCCGCCAGCATAACGATTAGCAGCGTGGGAAGAACCAGCGCCCCTGCGCCAAAGACCAGCGCATCACGCCAGCGGGACTGGCGGCGGAACACCAGCAGCCACAGGCCGAACAGCCCTACCGCTGCCCAGCCATGCTGCTTGAACAGGGTCGCCGTGCCCAGCAGCAAGCCCACCAGCAGCGGCGCGAGCCAGTCGTGTTTTTTCAGCCTCAGCCAGGTCATCAGCGCCAGCAGCAGCATAAAGCCCAGCAGCGTGTCGAAGTACAGCATCACATTGCCATACACAGGTTCCCACCACCACCAGACCAGCGCCGCCGCGATTCCTGCCAGCGCGCGATCCTCGCACAGATGCCGTGCCAGCCCGTAGACCAGCAGTGTGGTCGCCAGCACCAGCAGCAGGTTGGCAAAACGCACCGCCAGCACTGGCTCGGCGGGAATCACGGCCTGCGCTGCTGCCGCCAGCAGCGAACTGCCCGGCGCGTGCTGCTCGATGAGTGTATCGAACAGTCCCATGCCCTGGCGCATCATCCAGGGGATAGCGACCTGCCCGGAGTGTGCCGAGATGGGCAGCCATGCCAGATGAGAGAGAGTCTGAAGCAGCAGGATAAGCGCGAGGAACGAATGGGGCAACCAGATTTTCACAGAAGCGCCTCTAGTGCACAAACAGGATGGTCAGGTAGACCTGCTGGCCGAGTGTGATGCCATCGGGCAGGCTGGCAGGCAGAAATTCAAGTGTTTCCGGGTTATAAACATCCAGCAGCAGTGCATAATCCCCCGGCGCGGCATCACACGGGATAACGATACTGCGCTCATCCAGGTAGGCGCGCCCGGCTTCCCACGTGTATGGCCAGACGCTGCTGATGACCTGGTCATTGCGCGCTACACCTATCCCCGCGTTGTTTGCCAGCACCAGCGTCATGCTGTACGGTGCATCCAGTGGGGCACTCGTTTGCCACCAGCTTGTGAACACCACCACCTCACACGGTTGCACGTTCACGCTTTCCGCCACATGCCAACCTTGCAGCGTGAGCGCCTCGCCAAAGCCGAAGCGGGTGGCCTGGGCGCTCATTTTCCAAACTGGTGTTTCTTTGGAGCATGAATTACACTTCGAGTAGTTTTTAAACGGCAACAACTATACAACCAAAAGATCGAAAGTCAACGCGCATGACCCACCCCCTACCGGAATCCACCCGCTACGAAACGACCCGCGCTGCCTGGGAACAGATCTGGGACAGCGCTTCGGTCGAGGCCGAGCTGCGCTGTGTGCGCACTCCGCGCTCAATGGAGACGATTCGCGCCTATCTGCCCTATCTGCCACAGGACGCGCCGCTGCTGGAAGCGGGCAGCGGGCTGGGCGCGGTGGTGCTGGTGCTGCGTGAACTGGGTTACGACGTGATCGGGCTGGACTATGCGCTCAACGCGCTGGAAGAAGTACATCAGTACGACTCGGCGCTGGAGCTGTTGGGCGGCGATGTGCATCATCTGCCCTTTGCCGATAATACGTTAGGTGCGTATCTATCGTTTGGTGTGCTGGAACACTTCGAGCATGGCATGGACGACGCGCTGGCCGAAGCTTACCGCGTGCTGTGTCCCGGCGGCACACTGGTGCTGACCATCCCCTACCCGAATGTGGTGCAGCGCCTGATCGCCTGGCGGCGGAAGCTCAACGGTGGGCAGATGCTCAACGACGAGGATTTTTACGAAAGTGCCTACACCCGCGCCGCGCTGGAAAGTGCGGTCGCACGGGCGGGCTTTCGTGTCGAGCAGACATTGCCCACCAGCCACGCCTATACGCTGTGGGGGCTGGGCGGGCCGTTCCGGGGCGCGGGCTATTACGAGACCAGTCCATTGGCGGAGAAACTGGGCGGCCTGCTGAGCCGGATACTGCCCTGGGCGTTTAACTTCAGCACGCTGATAATTGGAAGAAAGTAATGCTCATCAAACGCAAGGTCTACGCCTATATCACGCATGGTATGCGCCTGCTGGTGCTGGAACATGCCGAAGCGCCAGAGGCCGGTATCCAGGTGCCGGGTGGCTCGCTGGAAGAGGGCGAGGATCCGGCGGTGGGTGTGCTGCGCGAAGCGTGGGAGGAAACCGGGTTGGACAATCTGACGCTGGTAGGCTTCCTG
>JBGSXK010000461.1:0-3651 GCA_041751455.1 Anaerolineae bacterium | reverse complement strand
GGTGGAAGCCGGGATGGATATTCGTGCTGAAGTCTCCGAGCAGGTTCTACGCGCAGGTTACAAACTATTGGAACTGCGTCCACTGGCAATGACACTGGAAGATATTTTTCTGGATATTGTTGGAAGGACAGGTTAACTGGTGCAGGGCACATGGATTATTTTCCGACGTGAGGTAGGGCAGTATTTTGTCTCCCCTGTGGCTTATCTCATCGCTGCCGCATTTTTGCTCCTCACGGGGTTTCTGTTCAATAACGATCTGGTGGTCAGTGTCACCGTAAGTCCAGCCTCTCCCGCCGTGATCCCAGCCTTTCTCACCTTCGGCCTGATATTTTTCGCCCCGCTGCTCACCATGCGAATGCTGGCCGAGGAAAGCCGAGAAGGAACGCTCGAACTGCTGTTGACGGCCCCCATTCGAGACATTGACATTGTCATCGGCAAGTTCCTGAGCGCGTGGTTTTACTATTCACTGTTGCTGGCGCTTACCTTGATTTACCAAGTCATTCTGGTGTCCATTACCCAGCCTGATCTGGGAACTGCTGCCAGTGCCTATATTGGCATCTGGCTTTATGGCGGTGCGACACTTTCTGTAGGTCTGTTTTTCTCTGCCCTGACGGAAAATCAGGTGGTGGCCGCTTTCTTAAGCACGGCTGTCCTGCTTATCCTGTTCCTGGGTGGTTTGGCCGGGCAAATTGTCAGCAATTTAGACCTTGCTCGTCTGATCAACAGCCTTACGCTCCAGGGGCACTTTAACAGTTCCTTCGTGTATGGGCTGGTGCGGGGAGAAGACATCGCCTATTACGCCGGGATGATGGCAATTATGTTGTTCATGACTGTGCGTGTAGTCGAGTGGCAGCGGTGGCGCGGATGAGAGAAACCAGACATACACTTACAATTACTCGCCAGCAGGTTGGCCAGTGGGGTAGTTTTATCGGTGGCTCAGCATTGCTGATCGGGCTGCTTGGCTGGCTGTGGCAGGGTGTTCTCTCTCCAATAGTGATTGGCGCGCTGGTTACAGGGGTATTGGGGATTTTTCTTTGGGCATTTATGTCCCCGCAGGACTTTACCGGGTTTATCACCGGGCGGCAGGTACGTTATGGTACGGTGGCCGTTTTTTCCACACTGCTGCTCATTGGCATTGTGGCCCTGTTCTACATTATCCTGCAACGCTCTGCTCTCACGCTGGACATGACCCAGGCGCGGCGCTTCAGCCTTAGCAGCGAAACCGAGCGGGTGCTGTCTAATGTCACCCGTCCGATTCGCATTACAGGTTTTTACGACTCTACTGCAATCCAGCAGCGTGAGGTTGATGACCAGATCTTCCGCCTTTATGAAGCCGCTACCAGCGGCCTCATCAGCCGGGAATATATTAACCCTAATGAACAGCCCGCCTTGGCACAACGTTTTGGGGCGTATGCCAATGGCTCAGTCTTTCTCTCGTTTTTACAGGACGGCGGTACTGTAGAATTCGATTCGCTGGCGAGGGTGCCACGCACACCCGGTGGCGCGCAGGAGCGCGAAATTACACAGGCGTTGGCACGGCTCCTGCTTTCGGGCACATTTAAGGTTTATTTTGAAACCGGATTGGGTACGCTTGATCCACTTGACACCTCACAGCAGGGTCTTTCGGGCATTCATCTAGGGATGCAGGATTCTGGTCTGCTGACGGATTCGCTGAATTTAACCGCGCTGGCGGCCAGGGGTGAAAGTATTCCCAATGATGCTTCTGTGTTGATCCTGGCACGCCCTACTGTCGATCTTTCCACTGCCCAGATCAACACGCTGGATGAATACCTGCAACGCGGTGGCGGCCTGTTCATAATGGCCGACACAGTATTCGGCGAAGGGACGTTCCTGCGCGAGGACAGCCCCTTTAATAATTATCTGTGGGACAATTATGGCCTGCGCGCACACGACTCGGTGATCGTTGATGAAGGGTCGAACCTGCGGACACCATTAGACATCGTGGGTGCGGCAGCCTATACTGGCACGGCTATCGGCCAGCGGCTTGATCCTGCCACTGCGCCTACACTGTTTCGCCTCGCTCGTGCAGTTAGCATTAACAGTGATGCCCCCCCTGTCAATAATGGCCGCGTACTCTCGTCATCTACCCTCAGTTATGGCGAAGCAGATACAGTGCAATTAACACAAAATAATGTTTACTCTTTCGATGCCAACACCGATATTCCCGGCCCTCTGGACATTGCTGTCTGGGCCTGGGATCAGGACACCGATGCGCGTATTCTATTGGTGGGTGACAGTGATTTCAGCACCAATGGCTTCGTTGCCACTGCTCTGGGCAACGCCATTCTATTTACTGATGGCACTTCCTGGCTCAGCGGTCTCAGCGACAGCATCAGCTTTGCGCCGCAGGCCTTCAGCACGGGGCTGCCCCTGATTTTTGTCGATACGCAGACGCTGGATTTTATTGCTTTCCTGACCGTGATCCTCATGCCCGGCCTAATGCTCGTACTCGGTGTTGCAATCTGGTCAAGGCGTATACGTCAATGAATCCACGTCGTGGCCTTCTGGTGCTGGCTTTAGTTTTCGGGTTCCTGATGATTATCCTCCTGTTCCAGGAGAGCAATGCGCCCGCCTTACCTCCACCCATAATTCCGCCAACATCGATGCCCGAAACTACTCCTACCCCTCTGCTGCTGCTGCGTGTTTTTCCAGACCTGACTGTATTGGATATTCAGGCAATTCGGCTGGAAAATCCTGAAACTGGCGCAGAATTGACTCTACAACGTGATGCTTCAGGTCAGTGGACTTCCCCCGGCAGACCAGGCCAACTGGATCCAGAGGCTGCGACAACCATCGCTCGGACGCTGGTGCTACTGCCCTATGGCCGCAGCATCAATATTCTCACCAGCACCAGTCTTGATGATTATGGCTTTGGTACAGCAGGTCAGTTTCTCATCCAGATTATCGTGAAAAATGGTGAGGGCTATGGGGTGATTGTGGGAGCGGCTGATGATGTTGATCCGGTTTATTACGCTCTGGTAGATGATCGTGACGAAATTTTCCGTCTGGAGCGCGGCCCAGTGGATTTTCTAATCCAAATGTTAAATTCACCGCCCATTAACTTGACAAATTAAAAATATACGGTTATTTTGTATTATTGCATCTCGGAAAAATACTGGTACAATCATCAGTTCTTTCCGATCTGCCTCGATTCGTCAACCTCTTGATTTCGCGTCATAATACATGGGTTGATAGCTAATGACTTTGAATACTGCCTTGCTACGTTCAGCAGGGCTATCTGTATGTGCGAGTATGTGTTGAATTATGCTGATGGTACACGAACAAAACAACGAAGAACTACGCACCCGCATCATGAACAAAGCACAGGGTCAGGGCGCAATCACCTATGACGATATTCTGTCCCTGCTGCCAGACGCGGAGCATAATCTCAACCTGCTGGATGAGATTATGGACGATCTTATCGAAGCGGGCATTGAGATCCTGCCGACGAAAGAACCAGACGGCTCTAAGATGAGCCAGGAGGAGGCTACGTTGGATGATGACCTGAGCCTGCCACCCATGGAAGGCCAGGGGGATGTTGAGGAAGAAAGCTGGCTCTTCCGGCCTGACGACATTGTAGAAGACCTGGGCTACCAGCAGGCGCTCGATACCGATGACGTAGTAGGTCTC
>JBGSXK010000460.1:0-11919 GCA_041751455.1 Anaerolineae bacterium | reverse complement strand
ATGACTGGGACTTTATCATGAATGTCAATCTCAAGGGCGTATGGCTGTGTATGAAGCATGAGATTCCGCAGATGGAAGCGCAGGGCAGCGGTGTAATTGTCAATGTGGCCTCCGTAGCCGGGTTGGTGGGTGTGCCCAAGAGCGCGGCCTATGCCGCCAGTAAGCACGGAGTTGTGGGTCTGACAAAATCCGCCGCGCTGGAGTACGCACGACGCAATATCCGCGTGAATGCAGTCTGCCCGGCTTTTGTAGATACTCCAATGGTCAGTGGGGTGATCGAGCAAGCGCCACATATGGCCGAGCTAACGGTGAAAGCCATCCCCATGCGCCGCCTGGGGAGGCCGGAAGAAGTGGCTGAAGCAATCACATGGCTGTGTTCCGCCCATGCCTCTTTTATTACCGGGCATACCCTGGCGATAGACGGCGGCGCGGTGGCGATGTAGTTTTAGCACAGCCTATGGTCGCCAGGAAACAGCAGCGATTATAAACCGATGGCTATGGACTGGTGGCTTTAGAAGAAAGGTAAACTTTTATGGCAGACGTGATCGTGATCGGGGGCGGGTTAACCGGGCTGGCGGCGGCCTGGGAACTGGAAAAACGCGGAGTCGGATATACGCTGATCGAGGTTAAGGGGCGGCTGGGAGGCAGCATTATCAGCGAAAAGCGCGACGGCTTTGTGCTGGATGGCGGGCCAATGGTATTGTATCGCACCCAGGACTGGCCATTCCTGAAAGAACTCGACCTGGATGACTGGCTCTATCGTGTCGCTGAGGTGCCGGGCGGAGAACTGGTGGCTTTTAAGTATGGCACCCAGATGCTGACCGACGCACTGGCAAAGCGCCTGCAGAATGGACGCACCCTTACCCGCATGGCGGTCAGCAGTATCGGCAAAGTAGAGAACCGTTACGCTGTCTGCCTGGAAAACGGTCTGATGCTGGAAGCTGCCGGGTTGGTCGTGACTGCCCCCGCGCGTTTTGCCGAGCGTATGTTTTACGCCTTCCAACCAGAGATCAGCGCGCGTCTGCTCAAGTTTCCCTACGACAATATCACACGGGTCTCACTGGGCTATCGCGCGGAGGATATCACCTTACCGATTGTACCGCCGCCCGATGCGGCCTATGCCTTCGGACGCTGGACAGACAGCTCCTATCGTACGCCGCCCGGTCACGTGCTGCTCCAAATCGGTGTGCGTTACAAGCCACTGCCCGATACACCGCCGGAAACCATCGTGCGCGAGGTGGCTCGTTCCATGCGCTGGCCGCTTGAGCCAGTGCTGTCGCGTGTGGATTTCTGGTCGGAATCGCATTCGCTCGCGCCCCATACACCGCAGCATGACCAGATGATGACGGAAATCGAGCAGCATTTGCCGGACGGTATCGCGCTGGCCGGGAATGATTACTGCGCTGCGCGCTTTGAAGACCGTGTGCTGCACGGGCAGGCCGCCGCGCAGAAGATCGTAAGCTGGCTACAAGCCTGAGCCAAAGGGATACCGGTTTAAGGCGCTCATGAAGCGTATTCTGCTCATTTCGCGCTGTCCACCCTATCCGCTGTACCTGGGGGATCGCCTGATTATCGGGCATCTGGCCGAGGAACTTGAGGCACGTAAATATCAGCTCGATCTGCTGGCTTTCGCAGATCGACCGGAAGACTGGGGGGAAATCGGGCATTATGATCCTTATTTCGGCCAGGTCCAGTTGTTTCCAATGCCCGCCAGCCGCCAGCTTACTTATCTGCGGCGGGCACTGCTGCCGGGGGCACGTTTTCCGCGCCGGGCGGAACAGGCATCCTCACCGGAAATGTGGCAGGCGATTCAACGGCTGACCGCCCAAAATCATTATGATGTGGTGCATCTTTTTGGCGGGGTGCAGGTCTACGAATATGCTCATGTGCTGGGCGACCTGCCCGCATTGATTACGCCATATGAGTCCTACAGCCTGTACCTGCGGCGCGTGGTGGAAAGCCAGTCTCTCTCGCTAAAGCAGCGTCTGCAATACCGCCTCGCACGCCATTTTGAGTCGTGGATGTTCACACCTTATCAGCGGGTGGTGGTCGTTTCGGAGGCTGACCGGGGTGAACTCAAATCCATCAATCCGGTGCTGCCCATTGAGGTGATCCCTAATGGCATTGACCTGTATCACTTTCGGAGGCCGCGGGTAGGCAAACGGGCGAAGGCACTGCTGTTTGTAGGTAATTACGAATACGCGCCCAATGTGGAGGCGGCACTGCGGCTGGCACATGAGATTCTGCCGCAGGTGCGCCAGCAGGAGGCAGATGTAAGGCTGTGGCTGGTGGGCAACGCGCCACCGCCAGAACTGCAAGCGCTGGCAAACGAACATATTAAAGTGACCGGGCGTGTGCCCGATGTGCGTCCCTACCTGGCGCGGGCAAGCGTGTTTGCCTGCCCGCTGAGTCTGGGCGCAGGCATCAAAAACAAGGTGCTCGAAGCCCTGGCGCTGGGCCTGCCAACTGTCGTCACACCGCTCAGTGTGGATGGCATCCATGTGGAGCATGAGCGCGACGTGCTGATCGCAGATACAAACCATTTTGCAGAGACTGTAGTGCGCCTGCTGCGCGATACAGCTTTGCAGCAGCAGCTTGCAGAAAACGGTCGGGCGCTCATCGAGCGTGAGTATAGCTGGGATCGGGTGGCGGAGATGTATATGCGCCTGTATGAAACTCTTTTATAGCCACATTGCCCCGCTTAACCCACCTCGACCAGTTCCAGCTTTAAGATGCGTGCCAGCTTACGAATGCGGCTAAGCTGATGACCGATACCGAGCGCAACATGATGAGTGGGGCCGGCCTCACACCAGCGGTTCATAAATGTCGCTGGGTCAGGGCTGAATTTCAGGCGCGAATTCGTATTGCCGATCTGCATTGTCGCACCAGGGATGGATTCACCCTCTGCCGCCAGCATCTTCAGGCGGCCATCGGCGGTCTGCGTTATGCCGAGGATGGTCACTGGCCCGGTTTTGACCTTGAACTCCACCGAGACCCCGTAACCGCGCTTGCCATGAAACAGCCCCAGCCCGCGCAGCACCGGTTTCTCCGCGCTGATGGCGATGTGGCCGGGGCCATCGTGTCCCATCAGGATGAAATCATCATGGAAGTCCATGGCATAAAACTCAGTGAATGAACCACCGGCCTGCAGCCGATCCATCATCAACATGGCGACACACGTTTTCAGGTCGCCCTCGCCCGCCGCCGGGATCCCGCGGGCGGTCAGCAGCGAATTGCCTACAATCAGCGAGGCACCGAGTTCCTCGCTGGCATTGCCATCCAACCCGCGATAGTAGTAGGTCAGCCCATGCAGGTCAAAATCGGCCACCAGCCTGTCCAACCCGCATGCCACCCGCGCCGACCAGCGCAGTGCGTCCTCTGTCACAGGCATCGAGATTTTATCGCGTCCCGGCTGGGCGATATCGAATACATGGCTGATCTCCGCGATCTTGGCGCTGATCTCGCCTGCCGTGGCTGCCTGGACACGCTGGTGCAGGTCGTCAATTTCCAGCACTTCGATATGTGCCCCAAGCTGCGCGTGGTGCATAGTGAAGTCGGAGTATAAGTCCAGCATCCCCGGATAGGTGTGCCCCAGGAAACCAATACGGCTGTAATTGAGCGCACGCAGCACGCCCGCCGCCTGTATCCAGTCATTGATCTCGTCCCAGGCACGAGTGTAATAACGTCCGGCGTGACCTTCCGCCGGGGAAAGCAGGCCTGAAACCACGTTAAACTGAATCCCACTGCGGGCAAAGGCGTTAGAGATTTCCGGGACACAGCAGGCGCAGCAGTTCGCCAGCCATTCCGCTGTGTCGGTTTCCAGGTAATCCAGCGCCGGGACAGGCTGCAAATTCAAAATCAGCACAGGCGCATGACGGCGCTGGACCGCAGGCAGCACCTGCGATGAGGTGGAGTAGGTGCCCACATAACATATGATCAGATCCACGTTTTCGCGCGCGAATAAATCGCCTGCCTGTCGCGCACCGGGAGAGTCATCCACCAGCCCGGCAGAAATCACCTCCGCACCCATCGCGCCAAGCTGCTGCTCAATCTGCTGCTGATAACCCTCCAGCCGGGCTTTCAAGCCCTCGAACTGCGGCCAGTACGCAGCCAGGCCGATCCCAAACACGCCTATTTTCGCGGTAGTCGTCATCACGTCCCCTGTTTGCAAAAGCCACTGCCACAGAGTTTAACGCTGCTCTTTTGCTCTGTACAACTTCCGCCAGCCCTCCGCTTTGGCTACAATCCACAACATCTGACCGCGTATTTCGTAAAGCCGGACAGCAGAAACCCACCCACACCTACGGTAAGATGGCTGTATTGGCAATTTTTGACATCTGCTATAGCTTACGGTAGACTGCCTTAAGGTTTAGAAATGCTGTATAGAACCATTAAAGACCAACGTGAGCGAACGTGTGTGCTATGTGCATAGACGATTCTCTTTTATTCTTACAGCATCAAATGATTAACAGGAGGATATTTTCATGATTAGACGTTCTATTTCTTTCAGCCTGGTGCTTGCACTGGTGCTGATGCTCGGCGTGGTCAGCATGGCTGCTGCGCAGGACGCAGCGACGATTGGGCCTGTGACCCAGCGTATTATTGATCGTGGTTCACTGATCTGCGGTGTCAATGACGCAGTCGCCGGATTTGGTATTGTCAATGAAGCGGGTGAATTTTCAGGCTTTGATGTTGATTTCTGTCGTGCAGTCGCCGCCGCAGTGCTGGCCGATGCGAATGCGGTGCAGTTCCGCCCGGTGGGCGCAGCTGACCGTCAGGCCGTCATCCAGAGCGGTGAAATTGACATGATGAGCCGTAACACCACCTGGACGCTGAGCCGTGATGTCGTATGGGGTGTTATCTTTGCGCCGACTACATTCTTTGATGGTCAGGGGATCGGCACCCGCGTGGAAATCGGTGCACAATCGCTGGCCGATCTCGACGGTGGTTCGATCTGTGTGCAGCAGGGTACTACCACCGAGCTGAACATTGCTGACGCGATTGCTTCACAGGGTCTGGATATTGACCTGCCCACGTTCCCTGATGCCAACAGCACCTGGGAAGGTTTCCTCAGCGGGCGCTGCGATGGCTGGACCACCGACAAGAGCGGTATCCTGGCCTTCCATGCCACATCGGACACCCCCGGCGAGTTCACTGTTCTGGACGACACCCTGAGTAAAGAGCCGCTTGGCCCGCTCTCGCCCCAGTCTGACCCGCAGTTTGCCGAGATCATCGCCTGGACGGTTTACGGCATGATTACGGCAGAAGAAGAGGGCATCACCAGCGAGAATATCGATGACTTCCTCGCCAGCGAAAACCCTGAAATCCAGCGTTTGCTGGGCATCGGTGAGAACCCGTCCGGCTCCTATCTGGGTATTGCCAATGACTTCATGGTTAATGTCATTCGCCAGGTGGGTAACTATGGCGAAGTCTATGAGCGCAATCTGGGAGTCGCGCCGTTCAGTCTGTCACGTGGTGTCAACGCCCTGTGGACAGAGGGTGGCCTGCTCTACGCCCCACCGTTCCGTTAAGCCGGAGCTGCCGGGTCTTTTATGTGCATTCGTAGGGGCGCAGCGCTGCTGCGCCTCTTTGTGGTAACAGTTTATCCGCCATCAGGACGACACCTTTAGCACCGCTGGTCGCGGATAAGTAACCAGAGCCTGAGAGCGTCTATGGCATCCAGCGAACAGAACTTCAACACGCGCAACCGTATCATCCCAGAGTTTTTACGCGATATTCGTGTCCTGCAAATCCTCGGCCAGATTATATTTCTGATCATAGTCGTGGCGTTCCTCGCGCAGCTCGTGTCCGTGGCCGCCAACGAAATGCGCGCGAATAATCTGACACCGAACTTTACGTTTCTTCAGAATCGCGCCGGGTTTGAGATCAGCGAAAGCCCGCAGTGGTACACCTCCAACTCCAGTTATGCTGATGCGCTGCGGGTAGGTATCATCAATACCCTGCGCATCGTCAGCACCGGGCTGGTGACGGCGACGGTACTCGGCATTCTAGTCGGCATTTTCCTGCTCAGCACCAACTGGCTGATTCGCACGATTTCCCGTGTGTATGTGGAAATCCTGCGCAACACGCCGCTGCTGGTACAGCTCTTCGTGTGGTATTACATCGTCATGTTCAGCCTGCCCCAACCACAGCAGGCGGTAACACTTCCCTCAGAGGGGGTTCTCTTTATCTCGCTGCGGCTGGTACTGTACGCGGTGGCCTACGTCTTTATTTCGCGCTCTCTGCGGCATCTGCCCACTGATGCGCCGCGCCGCCTGATGTTCCTCACCGGCTTTTTCGCGGCATCCTTGGTGATGGAAACCGCTTTTTACCTCTACCATAATCAGGCCGATTGGGCCGGGGTGTATGGTCGGGGCGACCTGGGCGCGGCGGCTTTTTTGCTGTACGCGGGTATCAGTGCTGTGTTGATCGGCGGCGCGTATTTTGTACCTGCACCGTTTCGGCCTTATGCGCTGGGCGCGGCAGCCGGGCAGTTGATCGGAGGCCTGCTGTTTTATATGGGTATCATGCCCAACGCGGCGCTGCGGATGGAACTCTATCCGGCGGTGTATCTCAGCATTCGCGGGATTGTCTTTCCAGAGATTTTGCCCACCGCGCGCTTTGCCGAGTGGCTGGCTTTTGTGGTACTGGGCATTGTAGCAGCGGCGATGATGTGGGTTTACTTCCGCCGTGTGACCGAAACCACAGGCCGCCTCATTCCACGCACCCAGTACGCCGTGCTGCTGATGATCGTGCTGGCGGCAGTGGGCTGGCTTATCGTTGGGGCAGAGCCGCTGCCCACCGCCGTGCCTATCTCCGGCGATGATGGCATCATCTTTGTCCCGCTGGAAGAAGCGCTGGCACGCGATTTACTGTCTCCTGCCGAGCAGTTGCAATATACGTCACAGCCGTTAGTATTCCTGCGACCTGCCCAGAACCGCCTGGGGCGCTTCATTGTGGGGACTCAGTTTTCGCCGGAATATATGGCGCTGCTGCTGGGGCTGGTCATTTATACCTCCGCGTTTATTGCGGAAATCGTGCGGGCGGGCATCCAGGCTGTATCCTACGGCCAGATCGAAGCCGCACGCGCGGTAGGTCTCACCCAGGGGCAAACCCTATCGCAGGTCGTCCTGCCGCAAGCGCTGCGTGTGATTATCCCCCCGTTGGGCAACCAGTATCTCAACCTGGCGAAAAACTCCAGCCTGGCGATTGCGATTGCGTTTGCCGATATTTTCACCACGATGACTACTGTCATGAACCAGTCCGGCCAGTCAGTCACGGGTATTATTATCATCATGATTTTCTATCTCATCATGAGCCTGTCCATTTCTTTTGTAATGAATATAGTTAATGGCCGCTTCCAGTTGGTCACACGGTAAGGGTGAGCGATGACCACTATACACAATAAACAAATCAACGCGGTCAATTACGAAGAACCGCAGACCAAATCACCTCCGCTGCTCTCGGTAGGGCCGCTGGCATGGATTAAAAATAACCTGTTTGGCTCTCTGATGGACACCATACTGACCGTAGTCGGTGCCATTGTGATTGTCAGCGCGGTCACGGCCTTTTTTACCTGGGCACTGGCGGGAGCCAACTGGTTCGTGATTATCTTCAATATGCGCCAGTTTCTCATTGGTCGTTTTGAACCCTGGGCAGAGTGGCGCGTTCAGCTATTGGCGCTGCTGGTGATAGCAGTTCTGGGCTGGGCGGTAGGAGCCTGGTCACGGATCTCACGCGGGGTCTTTATCTTTCTGCTGGTCATTACCGCCCTGCTGTTCGTGCTGCCGCCCGTGATCAGGGCGGTGGTGCCGCTTTCGCCGTCGTTTGTCTCTGCGGGCGAAACCGCGATTGCTTATGGATCGGTGGCACAGCAGCCTTTGGCGCAGCTTGGCTTTATCGGCCGGGAAGGTGAGGTCATTACGCTGCGTGTGGCGCGGGAATACAGCCAGAATGACCGGGCGCTTGCCAACAGCTTCAGCTTTGTGGACAGCCCACTTAACACACTGCGTAACGCAGCGGAAAACCGGCTGACGATAGAAGCGCGCATTCCAGAAATTGAACGACTGCTGGCCGGGGACGCGCTCACGCCCAACCAGCGCGCGTTGCTCACGGCAGATCTGGAACGGCTGGAAGTACCGCCGCCTGTCACCGAAACTTACCATTTGAATGAGTTTCCGGCACAGGTGCGCCTCCTTGATGGCGCGACGATGGAACCTATAAGCGAAGCACTCCTGAGCGGCGAAAGCGAGCCTCTTTCTGTCACGCTGCCGCGTGATGGCTGGTATGTGCTGGAGAAGACGGTGCCAGATAACCCCGAAGCGGTCACACTGATCGCGGCGGAGGGCATTTATCCCATGCTGGAACGCAGCTTTACGAGATCGGCCAGCATAGGGCCAGATGGAGAAACCATCGCCGCCGGGCGCGTGACCCAATATATCCGCATGACCGACATCTTCCTGGTCGAAGGTGGCCGCCCGCGCATCGAAGGCACAGATGTGCCGTTTGAGAATATTGTTGAAAATCAGTATCGGGGCGCACGCCCGCTGCATGATTACCTCTCTCTCTATCTGGCTCCCTTTTTCCAGCAGATCAACACCGGGTTTCTATGGCTGCTCATCGCCGGGATTATCGGCTATTGGGGGGCGCGACTGACCGACAAGTATTTTTCCCCAGTGGAAAAACCGCGCCTGCGCTCGCAGCGTATCGCTTTCTGGCTGTTCATCGCGCTGCCCCCTGTTGCTTTTATCCTGGTGGCCGGGTTCGGCATTCTCCCACCCACCTCACCGCCATTGTGGGGTGGCCTGCTGCTCACCATGCTGCTGACAGTAGTCGGCATTGTAGTGTCGTTCCCACTGGGCGTAGCGCTGGCTTTGGGCAGACGCAGCAGCCTGCCTGTGGTGAAAGGTGCCAGCATCGCCTATATTGAGCTGGTGCGCGGTGTCCCGTTGATTACCGTGCTGCTGATGGCGATGGTCCTGGTGCCATTTGTCGCGCCCTGGCTGGGCGGGCCGGATACAGGCCCTTATCGCGCGATGGTCGCCGTGACGTTGTTCAGCGCGGCTTATCTGGCGGAGAATGTACGCGGTGGTTTGCAGTCGCTGCCACCGGGACAGGAAGAAGCGGCCAAAGCGCTTGGCCTGTCTGCCTGGCAGGCGACCCTGTTTATCACTCTGCCACAGGCGCTGCGTGCGGTCATCCCGGCACTGGTCGGCCAGTTTATCTCGTTGTTTAAGGATACTTCACTGGTAACGATTGTCGGCCTGATGGACCTGACTGATGTGGCGCAGACCGTGGTCAACCAGAATGAATTTCTCGGCCTGCGGCGCGAAGCCTTCGTTTTTATTTCCATTGTCTATTTCGTGTTCAGCTACGTGATGGCAATGGTCAGCCGCCGCATCGAGGAAAGCGGCAGCGGCGCAGCACGACGAATTTAATGAAATGAGTTAGTAGGGAATAGGTTTAAACCTGCCCTTACAGATAAGTGAGGCTGTCTTTATGAGCGAATTACAGGAAACCCCCAGGGCGACCAGTGTTCTGGCGGATGAAGAACCCATTATCATCTGCCGCGAAGTCAATAAGTGGTTTGGTGATTTTCATGTGCTGCGTGATGTCAGCGTGGATGTACAGCCGCAGGAGGTGGTCGTTGTCATTGGGCCGTCGGGATCGGGCAAATCCACGTTTATCCGCTGCATTAATCGCCTGGAAGAACATCAGGAAGGGCAGATCATCGTCGATGGCATCGAGATGAGCCATGACATCAGCAATATCGCGGCGATCCGGCGCGAGATTGGCATGGTGTTCCAGCAGTTTAACCTGTTCCCTCACCTGACGGTGCTGCAAAACATCAGCCTCGCGCCGATGAAGGTGCGCCAGTGGCCACGTGAAAAAGCCGAGGCGAAAGCGATGGAACTGCTGCGCCGGGTAGGTATCCCGGAACAGGTCAACAAATATCCGGGGCAGCTTTCCGGTGGGCAGCAGCAGCGTGTGGCCATTGCCCGCGCACTGGCGATGGAGCCGAAGATCATGCTCTTTGATGAGCCGACCTCGGCGCTGGACCCGGAGATGATTAAAGAAGTGCTGGACGTAATGAAGGAACTGGCACGCAGCGGTATGACGATGATTGTCGTGACCCATGAGATGGGCTTTGCGCGCGAAGTGGCCGACAGAGTCCTGTTTTTTGATCACGGGCGTATCGTGGAGCAGGGCACACCGGAGTATTTCTTCACCAGCGCGCAGCATCCACGTACCAAAGAATTCCTGTCACAGATTTTGTAGAGGGCAGGATTAGGAAGTCAGGGGCAGGTTTTGAACCCGCCCCTGTTGATTGTGCTGCTACTGCTCGATACGTTCCAGCGTGACGGTGATCACTACTGTCGTATAGCTGTAGTCGCTGATCAGCACACCAACCTGCCCCTCGGCGGCGATAGTCGTCACAAAGGACACTTCTTCCACATTGGGGAAGCTATAATTCCCTAGGGACGAGCCGCCCTGCGTCAGTTCCAGGTAGGGCGAAATCCTGTTACCCTCAATCACAAAGGTCAAACGCACTTTCTCGCCTGCCTCTGCCTCAAAGACAACACGCTCCTGATTACGTTTCTCACCCAGGCGAATTACCTGTGGCCCGTCATCCAGTGACATAGGCACACTTTCCTCCAGGCTGATGGTCAATACCCCCGTATCCACGCTGGAAAACGGTGAAATCAAAACCATATACGCACCATCCTGCATGATAAAATAACGCTGGATTTCAGGATCGAGCCTGCCACCGCTGTCATCATCTGTGGCCAGGGTATAACCATTCGGCCCACGCAGCGTGAGGGTGGTATCAATCCTGTCGTTGCTATCCACACTAATGTTCACTTCCTGGCCACTGGTCGCCTCAAAGCTGAAGTAGAGCGGGCCGCCGGTTAGCTCTGCCTCTACCGAGCTGCCAAATTCCAGTGCCGTGACTTCGACCTTATCCAGCTTCAGGACATAGCTGCCAGTGGCGGTGCTGCTGAGGCTGCGCGCAGTAATCATATAGACGGAAGTTTCCGGCAGGATAAAGGGGCCAAGGAGTGAATTATAGCCAGTCCCACTGTCATCATCTGCAGCGATAAATACGCCAGGGTTGGCGCTGTTAGACAGTTCGAGATAAGAATCGAAATCGCTCGAATCCATGCTGATGATCACAGCATCCCCGGCCTGCCCCGTAAAACGATAGGTCACGGTCAGCAGGTCGTCGGTCAGCTCATGCTCAATGGTCTGTGTGTACTCAATCATATCGAGTGTGACTGTTTCCAGCGAGAGCGTAAACAAACCGGTTGCACTACCGCTCAGGCTGGTAGCCACGATAGTATAATCACCATTGGCTGGCAGCGGAAAAGGGCCAATCCGGGAATTGAGGCTTCCCGCCCCATCATCATTAGACGCGACCTCACTGCCCTCGGCGTCCCGCAGCCGCAGAAAAGCATCGAACTGATCGGACAGCAGTGTGATCGTCACCAACTGCCCCTGCTCACCTTCAAACGTGTACAGGCTCTCCGTGGCGCTCTCGGTCAGTTCGCCTTCTACCCTGTCGCCAAAATTAATGCTTTCGCCATCCTGCGCCAGCACGGGCAGCGTCAGCAGTAGGAGAAGTATTAGAACCAGCAGTTTACGCATAGAATGCATAGTTTATTTTGTCCTCTTTGGGTTACAATAGACTACGATCAGTGTAAGCGCATTCATTGTTTCGCGCTAGAACCGTGCTTTTAATTTTATATTCTTCACGAGTTTAACGGCATCAGATTGAGTTTCAGGAGTACCGGATGTTAGCCCGATTTGCTGATTTTGCCCTGCCCCTACTGGATATCCCTTACGTCAAGCGTACCCGGCGTAATCATGGCCTGGAGCATGCCACTGTGCATATCCTGTCCAAAAAGCTGAAAAACACAC
>JBGSXK010000459.1:0-8051 GCA_041751455.1 Anaerolineae bacterium | reverse complement strand
GTGGTATCTATATGTCCCCGGAACAACGCTTACAGGTGGTCAGAACATGGCAACCAGAAATCGCCACCTGTAATATGGGTTCGATTAACTTCTCGATTCACCCGGTGGCGCGGCGCTTCCAGGCTGAGGATTATCGTTATGAATGGGAAGAGGAATACGTTAAAAAGACTGAGGATTTTATCTTCGCCAATACCTTTCGAAGCATCAAAATTTATGTGCAGACCATGTACGAAGCCGGGACACACCCCGAATTTGAGTTATATGATGTGGGGCACATCTATAACCTGGCTTACCTGATTGATGAGGGTATCATCAAAACCCCGGTATGGATGCAGTTTGTGATGGGCGTATTAGGGGGCATCCGCGCGACAGTTTACGACCTGACTCACATGCTTAACACGGCAGACCGTGTGATTGGACGGGATCATTACCGCTGGTCAGTCATCGGTGTGGGCTACCCACACGAGTTCCACATCAACACGGTCGCCATGATGATGGGCGGACATGTGCGGGTGGGCCTTGAGGATAACCTGTTTGTGCGGCGGCGGCAGTTTGGTACCAACGCCCAGCTTGTGGAGCGTATGAAGCGCATCGCCGAGGAGTTCGAGTATGAGATCGCCACCTCTGCCGAGATGCGCACTCTTATTGGCCTCAAAGGGCTGGACAGAATGGGATATTAAAGCGGAATGTATGAGATTATGTTATGATCGGCTTCTTTCCTGTTGCACAGGTTCAAAATCATCATGCTATCGCTCCGCATTACACCGTATCTGGCCGCAATTTCGCGTACTGACCTGGTCAGTATGGGGCTGCTGGTCGTGCTGGTGCTGGTGCTGTTTTCCCCGGCCACCTATAACGTACTCACCAACGGCAGCTCAGATTATCCGGTACACATCGGGGTAGCAGAAGAACTGGCGGACACAGGCACGATCACTCGCCCGCATTTCCTGTTCCATGTTCATGTTGCTGCGGTTTATGAGTTGTTTACGGGTTTTAGCTGGATGCGGGTGCGTCATGCAGCATTGGTGACGGTGCTGGTGTACCGGGTATTGTTTGCAATCGGTATTTATACACTGCTGCGTTCCGTCATGGCTGATATGGTGCGCCCAGCCACAGCACTACTGCTGGTGGTGCTGACTCTCAGCCTGATGATAGTCACACCTATCACTATCCTCACCTGGGCTGAAGAACGGATGCACTTCGGCTACGACCCGATCAATGTATATCACAATCCGACGATTGAACTGCTGCGGGTATTCGGGCTGCTGACCTTTCTGCTGTCAAGCCATGCCTTGCTACGCTCCCCCGCAGAGAATCACCGGGGGATATGGCTGATGCTGGCGCTGCTCATTGTCCTGGGCACATTGACCAAACCCAACTACACGCTGATCGCGCTGCCGTTGTTCGGGCTGGTGGGGGCGTATCGCAGTTATCGCAACCAGCCGTTTGATTGGGCTGCGTTTGTGATGGGTTTAGCTCTTCCGGCAGCATTGATACTGGCCTGGCAGTTCAACTTCCACACGGACGAGTTAGGGCGTGGTGTGGCGGTGAGCCTGTTTGAAGTCCACAGGCCACACATCATAGAGACCCCCATGTCGGTACTGTTCGGGCTGGTGGTTTATGTATTGTATTTTGCAGCGGCGCGGCGAGATCGTTTGCTCAATCTGGCCTGGTTATCGTTTTTCATCGCGCTTGCTTACGGCTATGTGTTTATAGAAGAAGGCGCAGAGTTTGCCCGTAATTTTACCCAGGGTGGGCGGCTAACTCTCTCCTTTGTGTTTATTCTATCCATGCGACTGCTGCTGGTGGTCTACAGCGGGCGGATGGCCGACTGGCGGCAGCTTGTGCGTGACCGCCGTTTGATGGCCTGTGCGGTGGTCTTCTCGCTGCATCTGATCTCTGGTTTCTATTGGTACTATATTCATCTGACACGCGACGATTTTCAGCGCTGGTGGTGGTGAGCTGTCGGATCAATGTCTCACACCGATAGTCCTACTGCACACTTTCCCCAAAAAAAGTATACTTAGAAACATTATAATACTGTGGATAATTCATCAGGTTGTTAGTGATGAGCTGTTAGCCGTTAAAGGCTGATATCTGCCTGCTGATTGCTGATAACTAAAGGCGCAATTATGACTGCTGAGAAATACGTGTTAGAACACTTCTATTACGGCCAGTTTGCGCGTAATGGCAAGCCGGAAGGCGACCTGCGCGTACTGGCGACCTCGCCCGGCCTGAAGATGGATGAAGCGGCGGAAATTGCCAGAGGCGCGCTGCTGCCCCCGCTGAAGGGCACCCCGGATGGCGCATGGGCGGTGGTGCGTGGCAAGAAAGCGCCGTTTCTGCTTATCCAGTCACAGGCAGGCACGGCGGGGCAGGCCATGACTCATTATGTGCTTATGCCCTCTGAAGCGCTTCGCACACTGGGCGGCAACCTGGACGCGCTGATGACCCTGGTCGAGCAGCAGATGCCCACCTATGACCGCCTGGGCGACCCGCTCAAAACGCTGGACTTCACGCCTGCCGGGCCGCTGGAAGGCGCACAGCAGATCGAGCATATCCTTGAGCTGATGAATGCGACCCAGAACAACCTGGGCGTGATCGAGGCGCTGCTGGCCGCAATTGTGCAGGGGGTTCAGGTGATCGTGCAGAGCGCCCCGCGCGATCTTGCCAGCCGCGCGAGTTTCCTCAAGGGCTTGCTGGCGCTGCTGCCCCCGCCTGCCCGTTTCGGCGTGACCTTTACCACGCATAGTGTCCCCTCCACCCGCCTGGATGCGCAGGTGCGCTTTTATAGCGATGACGAACCCCCACCCGAAACCCTGCTCTATTACTGGCCGGCAGCCGAGATCAGCGGTAAACAGGTGGAAGATGAATACAGCCACTTTATCATCAGCCAGCTTCGGCTGGATGCCGAGCTGGTTAGCCAGCGCACCCGCGCGCTGACATCTGTCGCGGCATGGCGCATTAAGCGTGGTGACAGGCTGGCGGATGCGCTCGGTTATGCTTCGCACAGGCTGGCGCTGGACAACTCTTTGCTGAATAACCTCCCTGTTGAGATTGAAGATGTCTCCGAAGTGCTGGGGGATGACCCCACGCTGAGCGATGAACTGCGTGTGGCCTATGCGCGCCATCTGCTCAGCTTCTCGCTGGCGCTGGAAGACCTGACCCATGCCGATCCTATTGCACTGCTGCTGCGCCAGCATGACGACCTGGAAGCGGAAACACTGCGACTGCTGGGCCAGGCCGTGGACGAAGGCAAGCCAGGTATGGTTTATGAGATGCTCACGCGCTGGCTGGCCAATCCCCTGGGGCCGCACAGCGAGGCATGGCCGCAGCTTGCCCAGCGTGCCGCTATCGCCCAGATGGAGGGAATCGTCCAGCAGGGGGATACGGAGGCGGCAACGGCCTTCCTGGAAGCGGCGCATGAGGCGCATCCGGGGGTGGAGATCGGCCAGGGAGTGCCACGTCTGGTGGAGCTGGCGCTGCCGCTGGCGGTGAACCATAAACCACTGGCAGAGACTACATTCCTGCTGGCCGTGAATTAT
This sequence comes from Anaerolineae bacterium, assembly GCA_041751455.1. GTDB lineage: Bacteria > Chloroflexota > Anaerolineae > Aggregatilineales > Phototrophicaceae > JAIOHN01. Next base: position 4,506 of record JBGSXK010000459.1, on the reverse strand, counting down.
CTGGATATTGAGTTTGTCCAGCGTTTGCTGAAGTCCAAAAAGTTCGTGGCGCAGCTTCCGCCGCCGGTGGGACGGCTCGCGCCTTATCTGGAAAACCAGGACCCCAACCCTGCCCCGCCCGGTTTGCTGGCGGAGGTGTCGTCGGCTTTTGGCGATACGTGGCGGCCCCTGGTGCTGATGCGCTTCAGCGAGGCGGCGCTGCTGAATGGGCGCAAAGACCTGCTGGATACCTCTGCGCTGGCCGGGCTGGCGCAGGTGGCGCTCTCGCCGTGGGGGGTTCAGTATGACCGGGCGCTGCGCTGGATTGTCGAGAATCTCTCTACTGACGAGGTGCTGCCCACGCTGGATGTCCCCGGCCCGCGTTTCCTGCTGCAAATCCTGCTGGCGCGCGGGGCCTACCCTGAGCTTGCCAGCGAGATGATCCACCAGTCGCGCCTGCTCTACCCCGGCGATGCGCAGACGAAGTACGCCCAGATGGTGCAAAGCCTGTTTGCTGAAACCAGCATCCCTACAGGTGATGTGGCCGCCGCGCTGGAAGGCATTGAGCAGGGTGGTATCAGGTCGCTGCCGCTGGCAATGGCCTATATTGGCGCGCTGGAAGGGCACAAGTGGTCGGAGGTGCTGGACGAGACCGCCGCCGGAGTCACAACCAGCATCTTCGAGAACCGCAATATCCTTAAGGTGATCCACCCTGGTGCGATGATGGCGCTGCTGCGCTTTCACACGCAGCGGCATGATGTACCCAATACGGCCAGGGTTGCCAGCCTGTTCCCGGAGCTGGCCGTGAACCGGGGCAACAGCGGGGTCGGCCTGATGATCCGGCTGTACAAGGCGCTGGGCTGGGATAACGAGCTGCGCATTGCGTCTCTGGAGCTGCTGCGGCGTTATGTGCGCATGGCCGAGACCCGCCTGGGACAACGGGCGGTGGTGCAGTTCGGGCGGGAACTGGGCCTGGATGTGCGGCAGGCGCTGGAAGCGACGCTGGTGCTGAAGCAGTTGATGGGTGGGGTTGACTTTCTGGATTATGCCGACTTCCTGCATGTGGCCGCTGAACTGCTTCAGGATACGACGCTGGCTTATGTTGAGCGTTCCAATATCCCGACGCTGGGCGGGCTGGTCAATGTGATGCAGAGTATGTCCGGCAGCCTGACCGGCGATGACCGCGAAACGGTGATGAAAGAGGTCATTGGCATGGCGCGCGCGGTGATGATCCTGGGGAAGCAGGCGCGCAGCAAAGCTCCACGTGACCAGGGCAGGCAGATTGACGCGCTGCTGGTGGGCAAGACCGACCCCAAAAGCGGGCTGGACGTGCTGCGCGTGATGGGCGGGTACTTCGCCAAAGGCAAGCGCTACCAGACCAGGCTTGACCGCGGGACCAAGTTCCCGCTGGCAGAGCGCTCCGCGCCGATGGTGCGCGATGAAGCGCAGATCACGCACCAGCTCCTGCGCGGTGTGATTCAGGCACTGCCGCCGGATAAGGACATCACCCTGACCAGCGCGGCCATTCTGGGCGAGGTGGAAAGCCTGTGGGGCAATATCCCGCTGGAACAGCAGCGTGAGATGGTGCGCGCGCTGGCGATTGACCTGCAACGGCTGGCCGACCTGGTACTGTATATCACCGAGCACGGTGACGAGCGCGCCCTGGAAGGCAGCAGCGCGCAGGGCCGACGGCTGGACGGGGGCAAGCAGCAGCCGAAAAGCACGCTGGAATTTTACCGTTATGTGTATGGTTATTTCCGGTCGCTGCGGGGGCGGTGAGCTGCTGTTTGGCGGCGGCAGCAGCAACAACGATGACGGCGGCAACAAGCAAGGGTGTTCCCGCCGCCAAAATGCATCTCCTCCCGAAGTCCCTTCCCGCTGTGCAGGGAGGGACTTTTATTATAGGAGATTTTGGAGTCAAAAAGGTGGACATATGTCCCTATTTCAGCGATGAGCAGGGACAGCACAGGCTGTGTCTGGGTGAAAGGTTTTGAAAAATGGCTTATCAGTTTCCTGAAGGCTTCTGGTGGGGGACGGCGACGGCGGCGCACCAGGTGGAAGGGGGCAACGTCTATAACGATAACTGGCTGATGGAGCATGTGCCGGGGACGATCTTTAAAGAGGTGTCGGGCGATGCGGTCGATCATTATCACCGTTACCCGGAAGACCTGCGGATGCTGAAAGAAGTGGGCTTCAATATGTATCGCTTCTCGCTGGAATGGTCGCGGATTGAGCCGGAGGAAGGCGAGTTCTCGCGGGCGGCGCTGGAACATTACCGCCGGATGCTGATCGCGTGCCACGAGAACGGCCTGATACCGATGGTGACGTATCATCATTTTACGTCGCCGCGCTGGCTGATGCGGTATGGCGGGTGGGAAGGCGAAAAAACGCCGGAACTGTTCGCGCGCTTTTGCGAGCGGGCCGCGCGTCACCTGGGCGACCTGACCGGGGCGGCCTGTACGCTGAACGAGATCAACCTGCCCGCGATGTTTTCGCTGCTTTTCCGGCGTGAAGGTGGACAAGCGCCCGACCCGGCGACGGTGGCCGCCGCGCAGGCGCTGAATGTGCCGCCGGAGCAGTTCAAGCCGTTTCTGCAATCACAGAAGCGTGAGGTGATGCTGGACGCGCACCGCCGCGCAGTGGAGGCGATCAAGTCCGGGCCGGGCAGTTACCCGGTGGGCATCACGCTGGCGCTGACGGAGATTCACGCGGTCGAGGGCGGGGAAGCGCGCGCGGCAGAGATTGACCGGGCGCTGAACACAGTGTACCTGGAAGCGGTGCGCGGGGATGATTTCGTGGGGGTGCAGACGTATTCGCGCTTCTGGGTGGGGCCAGAGGGGTTGATGCGCGCGCCGGAAGGCACGGAACTGACGCAGATGGGGTATGAATTCTGGCCGGAAGCGCTGGAAGCGACGATCCGGCAGGCGGCGGCAGTGGCGGGGATCCCGGTGATTGTGACCGAGAACGGCGTGGCGACGGACGATGATACGCGGCGGGTGGAGTTCATCCAGCGGGCGGTGGCAGGGGTGGCGCGCTGCTTGCAGGATGGGGTGGATGTGCGCGGGTATACGTACTGGTCGGCGTTTGATAACTTCGAGTGGATGATGGGGTATGGCATGACCTTCGGGCTGATCGGCGTGGACAGGGAGACGCAGGCGCGGACGGTGAAGCCAAGCGCGCGGGTGCTGGGGGCGATGGCGCGGGGGAATGGGGTGCTATAAGGGTAGGGGGCGCAGTAGGGGGCGCAGCGCGCTGCGCCCCTACAACGACATGATGTGCTTGTGCTGCGCCCCTACAGTGTCCGATTCGGATTCTCGGTGTCCTCTGCCCATTTGGGCGGGTTGTTCAGAATATAGGCACGGATGCGGTTGAGTTCTTGCTCGTGACGGATGATCCGGTCATAAAAATTGCGCTGCCAGAACGGTTCGCCTGCTGTCTGCCGCGCCTCGTTGATCCGTTTGGTCACAGCGGATTTGAACGAACGAACAATCGCGCCCAATGACCCCGGCACAACATTACGGGATATGGTGTCATGTGTTGTATTCTGTAGGGGTGCGGTTTGTTGGGGTGCAGCATCCCACAGGGAGGCTACGCACCGCTGCGCCCCTACATTACCCACATCGTGAATGATGATAATGCCATGTACATGGTTGGGCATCACCACAAACATGTCAAGCTCGACATCAGGGCGTAAAATGGCTGTATTTTCCCATTCTTCATGAACAACACGCCCAAAATCGCTCAGTACCACATCCCCATTCACCACCTTACCGAGCAGGCATTGTTTTTGTGCGGTACAGATCGTCACGAAATACGCCCGCGCCTGCGTGTAATCAAAATCCGGCAGGCGAATGGAACGACGGTGGTAGACCCTCGAATGATATGGCATAAGCTCGTACCCCTTGATATTTTCCGCACCATATTCAGGGTAATCGCATCAAAATCAATGGTTGGATTAGTCGAGTAGGGGCGCAGTAGTAGGGGCGCAGCGCGCTGCGCCCCTACACATCGTTATTCCGCGCGCCACTGTGCCAAGTCTGCCTCATACTGCTCGACACTTGCGTCACTCGCATCGTAGGGCAGATTGTAACGCCTGAGGATGGCGATGGCCTGTTCCAGTTCGGGGATGGCTTCGGTAGTCTGCCCCATCGTGTGCAGGGTGTAAGCGAGATTAGCTCTGATCGCGGCTTCCTCAGCCACCGCCTCGATGGACTGCACAATGTCGATAATCTGGCGGAAGGTTTGAGCCGCCTTTTCAGGTTCGCCAGCCTGAAAATGGATCAATGCCATGTTGTTGAGGGTGGTCGCTTCGCCGCCCCGGTCGGCCACCGCCCGGAATAAGGGCAGCGCCTGCTCATAGAAATCGAGCGCCTTCTGCGACTCGCCTAAACCACGCCACACCTCGCCGATGTTGTTGAGGGTGGTCGCTTCGCCGCCCCGGTCGGCCACCGCCCGGAATAAGGGCAGCGCCTGCTCATAGAAATCGAGCGCCTTCTGCGACTCGCCTAAACCACGCCACACCTCGCC
>JBGSXK010000458.1:0-3127 GCA_041751455.1 Anaerolineae bacterium | reverse complement strand
ACTCGCCAGAAGTTGACCTGCCCTAATTCATCGAGGACGCTGCGTACGACATCATAAGTGCCGACAGAAACGCCTGCCGAACTCACGATAATGTCTGGCTGCTGGTCAAGTGCCTGCTGGAACATACGGCGGACATCCTCCAGCGTATCGCGCGCAGTGGGCAAGCGCAGCGGCAGGCCACCATAAAGACTGACCAACCCGGCTACAGTATAGCCGTTGACATCACGGATTTTGCCCGGTGCAAGCGGCTCATGAACTTCTATGAGTTCATCGCCTGTGCTGATGATAGCGACACGCGGCTGGCGCACGACAGGTACATGAGCACATCCCAACGCGGCCAGGATCCCTACGTCCTGTGGTTTTAAGCGTGTACCTGTGTGCAGAACAGTTTGCCCATTATGAAGGTCCTCCCCCACCGGGCGCACGTAATCACCGGGTTTGGCACTCCGATAAATTTGCACCGTGTCTGGGATTGGTGTCTGACCTCCCGCGCTCCACTCACTATCGGTTTCCTCCACGGGCACAATTGCATCTGCGCCGGGGGGCAGCGGTGCGCCGGTCATGATACGCGCGGCTTCGCCAGATTCTATACTCCGCTGTGGTGCTGTTCCCGCTGGAATGTCCATCACGACACGCAGCCGAGCAGGAGAGTCCAGGCTGGCGTGGGGAACATCGGCAGCTCGCAAGGCGTAGCCATCCATACTGGAATTTGCAAATGGCGGCAGGTCAATGGTGGATTGTATATCCTCCGCTAGTATGCGCCCCAATGCCTGTGTCAAATCTGTTTTTTCGGCAGTCAGCGGAACAATTCCGTTAAGAATTTGGGCAACTGCCTGGTCTACAGAAAGTAAATCTGCCAAGAGGTTTCCTCAGTCAGCATTGCCATAATAAACACGCGATTATAACATAGTTCTATGACGAATTTTTTACTTTCTTGACATGCGCTGTAGAATAATAGCAATAATGCCTCGACCGAGGCGTTTAAGGAATTTCGGTGGGCAATACCCATGAATCTGCAAACCCTATTTGAAAGCCTCCCTGATCTCAGCCCCAATGATCGATCATTAATTGAACGTGCTTATTGCAAGGCTGAAACGGCACATGCTAACCAGTTTCGCAAATCTGGCGAACCTTACTTTACGCATTGTGTCGCCGTCGCTCAGATTCTCGCTGATATGAAGCTGGACGCTGAAGCGGTAGCTGCGGCCCTGATGCATGACCTGCTGGAAGACACGCCTATCACTGTCGAGGAAATTCGCGCTGAATTCGGTCATAGCGTGGCCATGATGGTAGATGGTGTGACTAAACTGCGGAATCTACCCACGAAACCGGTTGAAAATGGCCGCCGCAGTCGTGATACTCACCGTGAACTGGAATATATTCGGAAAATGTTCCTGGCGATGGGGGATGATGTGCGGGTTGTGCTGGTGAAACTGGCAGACCGTTTGCATAACATGCGTACGCTGGGTTTTATGCCTCGTGATAAGCAAATCGCTATTGCCGCCGAAACACGCGACATCTTCGCCCCGTTAGCGAACCGTCTGGGGATCTGGCAGATTAAATGGGAGTTGGAAGACCTCAGTTTCCGTTACCTGGAACCGGACGAATATCGCCAGATTGCGGCCAGCATTGATGAACGGCGTCCTGACCGTGAGAATTATATTAATGATATTGCGGAAGTTCTGAAGAAGGAACTGCGTACACATCACATCGAAAATGTGTATATCTCTGGGCGGCCCAAACATATCTACAGCATCTACAGCAAGATGCAGCGCAAGAATCTGCCTTTTGATCAGATATTTGATGTGCGTGCGGTACGGGTAATTGTGGATACTGTGCCACAATGTTATCTGGTGCTGGGGGTGGTACATAACCTGTGGCGGCCTATTCCCGGTGAATTTGATGATTATATCGCCGCACCCAAAGATAACTTTTACCAGAGCCTGCACACCTCCGTGCTGGACTCTAAGGGCAAGACGCTGGAAGTACAGATTCGCACATGGGATATGCACGAACACGCAGAATATGGTATTGCTGCACACTGGCGCTATAAAGAGGGACACAAAAAAGCGCGAGATGAGGATTTCGAGCGTCGGCTGAATTTCCTGCGCCGTCTGATGGAATTCCGTCATGAGGTCACGGATGACGCGGAAGCCTTCGTAAACACGATGAAAAGTGAAGTTTTCCAGGATCGTGTTTATGTGTTTACGCCCAAAGGCGATATTTACGATCTGCCGGTCGGCTCCACGCCGATTGATTTCGCCTATCATGTGCATACTGAGATCGGTCATCGCTGCCGGGGCGCACGGGTGCATGGCCGTCTGGTAAGCCTGAACTATAACTTAAAAACGGGTGATCAGGTGGACATCATTACCTCCAAGCGCGGTGGGCCGAGCCTCGATTGGCTTAATCCCAGCCTGGGTTATGTCCAGACCACCCGCGCTCGCGCCAAAATCCGTTACTGGTTTCGCAAGCAGAATCGTGAAAAGCACATCATCAGTGGGCGTGAACTGCTGGAACGTGAACTTAAGCGTATGGGCGTGCTGGACAGTATGACCTTTGAGTATGTTGCCCAGTTGTTTGGCTATGAACGTCTGGATGACTTTATCGCGGCAGTGGGTGCGGGAGATATTAACAGTTCGCAGATTGCCAGCCGCATTCTGGAGACAGAACGAAAGAATAATGGCTTTATCGAGCGTGAGGCCAGAGAACATCTGCTTAAGCCCCGGCCAAAGTCATCAATGGCGCATGTATCCGAGGATCATGGTATCCAGATTAAGGGTATGGCTGGCCTGCTGACCAGCCTGGCGCGCTGCTGTAATCCTATGCAGGGCGATGAGATCATCGGTTACATCACACGGGGCCGCGGGGTCACAGTTCACCGCCGTGACTGCCCCAATAATCATGGGATGGAGCCGGAACGTCTGATTGAAGTCACGTGGGAGTCGGTGCGCGAGGAGCAGCGTTATACTGTGCCCGTGGAAATTATCGCTTTTGACCGCGAAGGCTTAATGCGTGACATCAGCACGATCATTGCGGAGGAAAAAGTGAATATGACCGCCTTAAATGTTTCCACCAGCCAGAATATTGCCACGCTGCAACTGACGCTGGAAATCGGTGGGGTCGA
>JBGSXK010000457.1:0-8031 GCA_041751455.1 Anaerolineae bacterium | reverse complement strand
CCGGTGCGGCGCGTTCCGTCAGCAGCGACCCGGATGATCTCAGTCTGGACGATCTGCCCGATCTGGACCTGCTGGTGAATGCACCCCGACCCGTTTCACCACCTGCGCCTGCACCGGCAGCACCACCTGCGCGCGTCGCACCTGCTGGGACTTATACAGTGCGTACCAGCGATGGCGAATCATCCCAGGCAGTTGAGGTCGTGACGATATTGCGCGATGTGGTCGATGGCGGCCTGATTATCCAGATGGGCGAAAAAGCCTATCGCAGCCTCGCCAGTGATGAAGGCTTCAAAACAGGCTTCCTGAAGGTCATGCGTGAACTCTCGCCGCTGGTGAAGGCCGCGCCCCCTTCGGCCACCGCCCCCACCGCCGCTGACGAGGAGCAGCCATCACCTGTCCCCACAGAAGAACCACCGATTTCCCTGCGTGATCTGGTGGACAGCTCGCCCCCGCCTGCCCCGCCAGCACCACCAAAATCCTACAGACCACCCCCGCCTGCCCGTGATGGCACTATTCCCGGCGCGCTGCCGCGTTACGACATCGACCATCAGCCCGCGCCTGTCACCAAACGCGGCCTGCTGGGGCGTGGCAAACTGGAGCTGCCGCCTGTGCCCGAATTGGATATTGCCGGCTCAATCGAAACCTACTTGCAGCACAAGCTGCGCTACACGCCGGAATACAACGAGCGCAGCATCCATGTCCACCCCGCGCCCGATGGTGGCGTGGCTATTGAGGTAGACGGCCAGTATTTCGAAACCGTCGGTGATGTGACCGACCCGGAAATCCGCGATTTCCTCACCGCCACCATTCAGGAATGGCAGACGCAGAAATAAGCACGGCATTTTTGCCGTCCGGGGTCACGACGCACACGGCCCCCTCGCCACGTTTTGGAGAGGGGGGAGAATCGCAGGTTGTGAATTTTCAGACAGCCTCTACCCTCGCGCTGTCGCCAGCTGCTGCGGACGCAGCACCATGCACGCCGCCACAATCACCGCGCCCATCCCTACAAACGCCAGTGACAGCGATTGTGTCGCCAGCGCCGCGTACAGCGGCCCCATAACCGCCGCGAACAGGCTGGCAAACATGCTCATCAGCGACAGCACCGTCGCCCGGTTGCGGTGGGCGATATGTGCGTTTTGATAGGCCGAAAGCAGTGGCGCGCGCATATCACCCGTGGCATACATCCAGACAATCACCAGCCATGCCACCACCGGGCCGGAAATCAGCGCCAGCAGCAGGTAAGACACGCCCGGCATCACCAGGAGCAAAGCCAGCCCTCGCCCAGCGCCCAGCCACTCCTCGAACTTATAGGCATAACGCTGCGTAAAAGCCGCCAGCAAACTCCCCACAGACAGCGCCATGCCGATAGCGAACACAGGGACATCATTCTGCTCCAGGTAGGGCGGCGCAAGCGTAATAATCAGCACCCCGCTCAGGGGTGTGGTCAGCACCGTCACCAGCGTGATACGGCGCAGGATAGGGCTGGTGCGCAGTTCGGCCACTCCGCTGCGGACGATCGCCAGCGCGCTCGATCTTTCCGCCTCCCATTCCGTTTCCGGCTCGCGCAGCGTCAGCGCCACCACCGCGCCCAGTGCCAGCGCCCCGGCGGTCAGCGCAATGGCGGCCTGCACTCGTTCCAGCGCCAGATCACCCACCAGCAGCGCGCCGAGAATCGGTGAGGCGAAAAAGGCAAGCTGCCCCCAACTGTTAACACGCCCGATCACACGCTGCATGGTCGCCTCGCGTTCCTCAGTGGGCAGGCTGTCATACACCAGCGCATCCCGCGCGCCAGAGCCAAAGGCATGACCAATGCCGGTAAAGACCGCCATCAGCAGAAACTGCGGGTAAGTCTCGCTGAACAGGAACATGAGTTCCCCCACCATCAGGCACAGCGACCACATGACCAGCGTCCACCTCCGCCCGATGCGATCCGCCAGGATGCCCGTTGGCACTTCGGCCAGGAAGATCACGGCCACCACCACCGACTCAATAGCGCTGATTTGCAGCAGGTTCAGCCCGCGCTGCTGTTGCAGGTACAGCGTCGCGATGTGCAGATAAAAGTGAAAGCGTGTACAGAAGTTGATGAAGATGATTTTCTGGATGTTATTATAGGGCGGTAGCCAGCGCTGCATCGGTTTTTCTCCTGGGTGCATAGGCGCGAATCAAAAAAGCCGCAGGTAAGGCCCCTGCGGCGTGTGGAATGCTGTCAGAATTAGAAAATCATGGGCGAATCAATACAGCCATCAACTGGGGATACCTCGGTGAGGTTAATTGTGGGCTGTCGTGCCTGCCACGGGAAAGGTGTCCTGAGGAAATACAATGTCCATGATTGTAACTTCTGATTTTCCCACTGGCAAGGGGCTGGATGACCACTTGGCCGCGGCAGGATCAGCATGGCATAATGCCCTGGCATTTGCACACAGGATGAAAAGCACCCATGCCCCCTACACACACCAGCACCTTTACCATACGTTATTACGAGTGTGATGCTTATGAACACCTCAATCAGGCGAATTATGCCCGCCTGATGCAGGAAACCGCTTTCGAGGCCTCCGCCGCGGTGGGCTATAGCAAGCAGGTCTACGAGGAAATGGGCTACCTGTGGCTCGCACGCGAGACCGAGATCGAATATCTCCAGCCCTGCTTTTACGGTGATACCCTCGAAGTGACCACCTGGGTGGCCGATTTCCGGCAGGTGCGCTCCATCCGTCAGTACGAATTTCGCAAGGCCGGATCCGACGAAGTGGTGGCGCGTGGCCGCACCGACTGGGTCTATCTGCACCGCGAGAGCGGGCGCATCTCACCCATCCCACCGGCGATGGCCGAGGCTTTTTCCGGCGGCGAGAAGGTCAGCCCCACCCCGCGCCCACCTTTCCCCAAAGCACCGCCCCCGCCCGCGGGAGTCTATACCCTGCGCAAGCGGGTCGAATGGCGGGATATTGACAGCGCCCGCCACCTCAACAATGCCGCCTATCTCAATTATGTGGAGGATTGTGGCATTCAGGCCGCGCGGCATTATCACTGGTCAATGGAACGTGCCGCGCAGGAAAATATGGCCATTATCGCCCGCAGTCAGCGCATCGCCTACCGCCAGCCCGCGCTGCTGGATGACGAAATTGATGTCCACACCTGGCTTTTTGCCGTAAAGCGGATCTCAGCCACCCGCCATTATGACATCCAGCGGGCCAGTGATGGCGCGCTGCTGGCCCAGGTGCAGACTCGGCTGGCGGCTGTGGATATGGCCACAGGCAGGCCCCAGCGTATGCCACCGCGTTATCTGGATGACTTCGCACCCAATATCGCGCCCGACTAAAATACCGCCTGCGCCCCCAGGATGCCCAGCGTCACCGCCAGCGTGAGCAGCACACTCCACGCCAGCGCCCCCAGCGACATCCACACCAGCAGCGCGCGCGGCGCGGCATTCAGCGATAAGCCCAGCGCCGCCCCGATCTGTGCGCCGACAGTCATCGGCCCCAGCATCCCCAGCCCGATCACCCCATAACGCGCCCACGCCCGGCTCAATATCCCCGGTGGGTGAGAGCCAGCCCTGGGCCGGAAGCGGCGCAGTACCCATGCCCGCACCCGCTCACCCGGCAGCAGCACCAGCGCCACCCCACACACATAACTCAGCGTCGTCGTCACGACCACCACCAGCGGCTCTAAACCCAGCGCCAGCCCCGCCGGGATAGCCGGCCAGAAGGTGAAAAAAGCCAGCGTAAACACACTGAAGATTTTAGGCAGGTCAGCGACGATACTCAAGCAAAGCCTCAGCTCATGATTTCAAAATAGGGTTAGCCTTCTCTGGTGGCTTGGCCACCAGCGGGCGATTGTACAGCCGCTTAATCAGATTGTATACCCGGTAGATAAAGGCCAGCAGCGCCAGACGCCGCGCCGGGCGCAGCGAGACAACACGCCCCTGTGCCGCCGCGATCAGGCGGTCTTTCTGCCGCTCCGCGATCAGCACTTTGTGCCTTGCGAATTGATTCTGGATGTCGTATTCATGCATTAGATTCTTGGCCCTGTTCCCCATCTGGTGAAGTGAGCATAAGCCAGCCTTGAACCTTTGTGAACCTTTTTAGTATTTTCTAAATGAATCATTTTAGAACGTTTTTGCGGTATGATAGGGTGGGTTAACGCTAAAGGAGTACCCGGTGCCAACCATCAGAATACACCTGATTCCTGAAGATTTAACGCGGATGCGCTTTGCCTACAGCCCGCTCATCGAGCTGGTGGCGAGCTATCGGATGCTGCACTCCGGCAAACCAAATCCTCTCTATCAGCGCTGGATGGAGGAGGCCGGGCGCGCCTTGGATGGCCTGGAATTTCCCTATCTGCACACACTGGCCGTCGGGCGCAGTTATATCCCCGACTTTATCACCCCCACGCCCACCTTAACCGGGTTGACGCTGGAAGATGAAATCGAGCAGCTTCTCAGCGTGCCCGACAGCGTGATCCGCAAAAATGTTCAGCTCCTCATCAGCGCGGACGGCGATTCCGAACTGCGGCAGCATTTTCTGATGTATCCGCATGAGGTGCTGCTGTGTCTGGTCGATGAGCTGCATCTCTACTGGCAGCGGACTCTCGCGGCTCACTGGCAGCGCATGACTGCCATTCTGGAAGGCGATGTCCTCTATCGCGCGCGCCAGTTGGCGGTGGAAGGCGCACCGCACCTGCTGGGGGCGCTCCATCCCAACCTCCAGTTTCATTCCCCCATGACCGACAATACCCTGGCGACGCTCCACGTCACATGCAGCGACTCCACCCACAAGCCGCCGCACACCCCTTACTTACAGTTTGGCAAAGACAATACCCCCACCTGCACTGATGTCGAAGCCCACCTGGACGGCGCAGGCTTACAGCTTGTCCCTGTCTTGTTTTCGGCCAACAAGCTCTTATGGCAGGTCGTGCCAGAGTGGCGGCCTATGCTGATTTATGGGGTACGCGGGCTGGGGCTGTGGCAGCAATCCCTGCCAGAGTCGAACACATCGCTCGAAGCCGCGCTGGGCGCGGCACGCGCGCGCGTGTTGCAGGCGTTGATACCGCCCGCCAATACTGGTGAGGTCGCCCGCAAGCTGGCGCTTTCGGCGGGCGCGGTCTCACAGCATCTCAACCGCCTCAACGAGGCGGGTCTGGTAGAGCCGCACCGCAGCGGTAAGCGCGTGTTCTATCAGCTCACGCGCCGGGGGCAGGCGTTGATCGACCTCTTTGAACGGATGGCTTAATCCCCACGCGGCCTGTTTACGGCCCTTTGAGGAACGCATCCACCATATCACGCTTCGGCAGCGCCGGGATCGCCCCGCGCATCGTAGTCGCCAGTGCGCCAACGGCATTGGCGAAACGCAGCATCGGGTCGATATTCCCCAGATAATCCTTGGGATGTTCCAGGATGCCTACCAGCAGCCCCGCCATGAAGCCATCCCCCGCGCCAGTCGTATCCACCGGCGTGATGGTATAACCTTCGAAATGATGCTGGCCGTGCCGTGTGTAGACCGTCGCGCCCCCCGCGCCATGCGTCACCACGATCAACTGCATCTCGTCGCGCCATAATGCCGGGACGCTGCCTCCCAGGAACGCCAGTTCCTCGTCGTTGAGCTTCACAAAATGCGCGTAATTCAGCCCGGTCAGCATCCCCTCGCGCGCCGCCTGTTCACTCGGCCACAACGCCAGCCTCAGATTGGGGTCATACGAGATCAGCTTTTCCTGAGAGCGTGCATACTGCGCGGCCATCAGTGTGGCAGACCGGGCAGGTTCGTTAATCAGCGTGATCGACCCGAAGTGAAATATGTGGTGCACGTCGATCACATCCAGCAGCACATCTTCCGGGCGCATGAGCATATCCGCGCTGGGGTGTCGGTAAAACACAAAGCTGCGCTCGCCGCCTTCCGCCAGCGCCACAAACGCCAGCGCCGTTCGTGCCTCACCGCTGAAGCGCAGCCCGCGCAGATCCACCCCCTCCGCGTGCAGCACCCGCTTCAGATAATGACCAAAAGGATCATCACCCACCTGTCCCAGAAAGGCGGTCGGATGCCCCAGCCGCGCCACTGCCACCGCCACATTCGCGGGTGCGCCCCCCGGCGCTTTCTGAAAGCCGCTGGCTTCGCCCACCGTGACACCGCTCTCCAGCGCCACAAAGTCAATCAGTAATTCCCCCAGGCACACCACGCTCATGATCGTTTCCTCCTGATTCTTCGCACGATTGTACCCTTTTTGGGTCATGCGGGCACGGCGCGGGTGCATACCGGAATAGGGACATATGTCCACCTTTTCCCGTCCGAAATCCGTTATACTGTGAGGAGCATAGTCATGTTCTGCGGTGAGATGTATTTGGAAATCCGCTTGATCAGTGAGTTCGATCTTGCCTCGCGCCGCACACTTTCCCCTCTGCCAAAACCAGAAGGGCGAGCTGGGCCGAGGTCACACACCCGCCCTGGCGGATTTGGCGGAAATGGCGGTAAAAAAATCCTTTCCCGCCACCACCAGCCGCCATCCATCACGGCAGCCGGATCGTCGCCAGTTTCAGCAGTTTGCCGTCGTGCCCGCTTTCGCCGCCTGTCACGGGCAGCGGGTGCGGCTCCTGCCAGAAGTAGACCACCAGCCACACACCGTACTCGCCCGGCGGTAGATTGTGCGGCAGGGTGACACGGATCGGGATCGGCGCGAAATCCGCCCCCGGTGTCCACTGGCTGGTCATCCGTCCATCAATGCGCAGCCCGTCATCATCGCCCGCCAGCACTTCAAGGTTCGCATCGCGCACGGTAATGCCATAGGAGTAATCCAGCGGCGGTGCTTGCAGCGCCTGCCACCATGTCGTAATGTGCACAGTTTCGCCCGGTCTGTATTCGCTTCTCGGCAGTGGGCTGGCCTTTACCGCCAGCATAGCATCAATCACGGCGGGGTCGGTCTGCGGCACAGCCTCGTACAGGCGCAGCGTATAGACACGCAGCACTTCCTCGCTGACCAGGCTGCGCCCGTTCCGTAAAGCCGCCTCAGCCCGTGGCGGCATGGGAATCCAGTATGGACGTGCATCCCATACACGCGGGTTGCCCGTGAGGTTGGCGAATTCGCGTGGTGCGTCCCAGATGAACCAGTCGGTATGCAGTTCTGGCACGACAACTTCCAGGTAGTACCGTGCCTCCAGGTTGAGCGAACTGCCCAGCGCGGCATCATCCAGGTTGTACCAGATACGATCTCCCGGCTGGTAACGCTCGGCGATCATCGGCAGTAGCTCGCCATGTGCCAGCTTCGGCGGCAGGAAGGCATCGAAGTGGAACAGCAGCCCGCCCGCGCCGATCAGCCCGATCAGCCCCAGCCGCGCCAGTGAGGTGAAGTGCGCCGCCAGCGTGCCCACCAGCAGCGCCAGTGCCGGGATCACCAGGTTGATGCCAAAGAACAGCACCATCGTGCCGAACAGCCACAGCACCGTTACCATCAGCTTGCGCCGGAATGTCCGTCCCGCGTTCCAGCCCAGCAGGAGCGCCAGTCCCACCAGCAGCAGGACAAATGCCGTCTGGCCTGCAGTGTAGCCGTGGACAAACTCGCCAATCGTGGTGAGGTTGGTCGGGTCAGTGGCAGCGATCTTGCCAATTGCGCCCGGTTGCCCGGCGCGCACGCCTTCCCCCTCAAGCTGCTGGAGGAACATCGGAATCCAGGGCAGCACCGCCAGCGCGACCAGCGCGTATGCGGCCAGCAGTTTGAGCAGCTTTTCGCGGTAATAGATCAGCACCACCAGCGCCTGAATCGCCACCACGAAAGCCGTGAAGTAGTAAGTGTAAGCCATCACGATCACGGTCAGCGCATACACCCAGGGCCAGCGCTGCCGTCCTGTCAGATAACGCCACAGCGCCCACCAGCTTATCAGCACCACCAGCACCACCAGCGTATACATCCGCAGTTCACGTGCATAGTAGATGAAGATGCCGCTGGTTGCCAGGAAGACCGCCGCCCCCAGCCCGACCCATCGACGGTGAAACCACAGGCTGCCCAGGTGGTAGACCAGCGCCACCGACAGCAGCGCCGGGATCACCGAAGTCA
>JBGSXK010000456.1:0-6611 GCA_041751455.1 Anaerolineae bacterium | reverse complement strand
CGTCTGGCACCTTCGAGCAATGGCTTCGACTGGCTATGGGAGGGTGACAAGAGCAATCCGGAGCACTTGATCTGGCAAGTAGTTTGGTCAGCGGGCGAACTGCTCCGGTCGGAAGACCTTAAGAATGTACGCAAGTGCAATGGTTGCGATTGGCTGTTCCTGGATACCAGTCGTGGACACAGACGCCGCTGGTGTGATATGAGTACCTGTGGCAATCGAGCGAAGGCACGACGGTATTACAGGCGGACGCACAAAGAATGAGCCGACCAGTGTCATCGCTGAGACCCTGCGAGCCGCACTCAACGAACTGCCTCAGCGGCAAACAGTGAACGACTACCCGTACATCGGTATTCGCCCGCCTCGCTGCTGCCTGATTCGATTTGCCAACAACATCAGTCTCAGTGACTCAATGCCTGCATCATCTGGCGGAAAGCCGTTTTGTAATCCTCCGCGAAATCGAAGCGCGGGCTGCGGCGGATCGGGTCGGGTGGTTCGGCGGCGGCGATCTGCGCGATCACAACCGGTTTGCGTTTGTCCTTGAAGAAGCGCCACGCTGTCTCGACTTCACCCGCTGTCAATGTTGCCGGGGAAAGCACCAGTACCATATGCGCGCACTCGGTCAGCGCCGGGTGAACACCACCTGCCCACTGTACCGCGTCGCCCTCACCCGTGTATTCATGCAGCCACACGGCGATACCCGCTTTTTCCAGATCCGCCGCGATCTGCCGGGCGATAGCTTCGTCCGCCTCCGCAAAATTCACATAAGCGGTGTCCTGGGGCAATTTCGCTCTCGCCTTCGCCGCCACCTGTACCGCCGATGGGCGATTGCTGCGTTGATGGGCTGCGGTGCGCCCCATACGAAAAACCGTTCCGCCACAGTCGGGACAGTCACCGCGTGTGGCAGGCATCCCGCGCCTTGTCCAGACAGGTTGCGGATTCTCGATTTCTATCGTCGCTTTGCAGCGAACACAATAACCCTCTACCGGGTCTTCTTCTTCCAGCAGTTCATCATGTTCGTCAATCAAGTCTCGCCTCCAGATAGGTCTGCATAAAATCTTTGGGCTTAGCTTCTGTTGTCAGGAATTTTCTACCACATATTGCAGGGATTCGATAAAAAGAGGTTCGTCCTGGTGGTAATGCGCCGGGTTTTCATGGCTGATTGATACCCAGTTACGCCAGATGATGCCTTCGGCTACTTCAAAAGGCGCGAATACTGCACCCCTCGTGATCAGCTCTTGCACCCGTGCCTGTGGCAGCTTGAGGGCGACCGTGGCTCCTCCCACAAACGCAAACACCTTGCCGTTGATCTTATAAGCCGGGTAGCCAAAGGCCTTGCTGATCTTTACACCGGGCAGCATGTTCATGATCTCGTCCATTACCGCCTGATATTCGGCATTATAGCGCGTTTCCTCACTCATGGTAGCCTGTCCCTAGAATATTTGTTCAACTTTGCCATTATACTATGAAACCCCTCACCCCGGCACAATTTTAAACAAAGCCCATCATCAGCACTGACAACATTAAAATGATGCCCGGATGCATTGGCCTGCGGTCATTTCTTCCCCCCAGAACTGCTGGAGAAGATGGCAGTTTTAAGGATGAAGAGGGTTAACAAAAGGGAATTCATAGGGCATTATGATCGTGCGATAAACTTAGACCCAAAGAGGCGTTATGCGTATTGGATTACTGCCGCTGGATGAACGTCCCGTTAATACTCGTTATCCGGCCATGATTGCGGCGGTAGCCGGGGTGGAAGTGGTGCTGCCGCCGCCGGAAATGCTGAGCCGGGCGCGCCAGCCTGCCAGTAGTGACGGACTGGCACACTGGCTGCATGAACAGGCCGCCGGGCTGGATGCATTAATTGTCTCGATGGAGATGCTGGGTTATGGCGGGCTGATCGCATCGCGCACGACAGATGAACCGGCAGCGACCATCACCAACCGACTGGAAACGCTGCGGCAGGTGCGACGAGTCTATCATCATCTTTCTATTCTGGGCTTCAATGTCATTACGCGCATTTCCAACAGTAATTATAATTTTGAGGAAGCACTCTACTGGGAAACCGACGGCCAGCGCATCTATCGTTATTCGCAGCTTGTGGATCGCCAGTTACAGGGGCAGGAGGTGTTGGCAGAGCTGAAAGCACTGCGCGCTGAAATCCCGGCGGCTTATTTGCAGGACTTTATGATCCGCCGCCTGCGCAACCACACTGTAAACCTGAATGTGCTGCAACTGCTGGCTGCCAATGTCTTTGATCTGCTGGTCATCAGTTCCGATGATACCAGCGAGTACGGGCTGGGCACTCGTGAGAAGCGCTGGATCGGCGAGTGGGTCAACCGGGTGCTGCCGGATAATGAACGCCTGTTGATGTATCCCGGCGCAGATGAAGTGGGCGCAGCGCTGCTGGCGCGTTTGATCGCCGGAAAGAATCACCCCCGTTTTGCGGTGCGTTATGCCATTCCCGCTGATGCGGAACGTACCGCACCGTTTGAAGATGGCCCGGTGCGCATCACGGTTGAGCGGCAAATCCGGGCAGTGGGTGGGGTACTTGTGTCCGATACAGATGATGCGGATTTGATCGTGGCGGTCAACCCACCCTCGCCCATTCAGCGTGATTTTGACACTGAGCAGGCTGGTGTGGAACTGCGCCAGCGCCAGCCGTACTTACAGACGTTTGTCGAGCAAATCAGACAGTGGATGACGGCGGACAGACAGGTGATCGTGGCAGATGTGGCCTATCCTAACGGCAGCGATCCGGTGCTGGTAGACCTGCTGCGTGCGCAGGTTGATCTCACCCAGTTGGCTGCTTACGGTGGCTGGAACACAGCAGGAAATACTATTGGCGTGGCGCTGGCGCAGGGGATTGCTGCCCTGCGGGTGCGTACTCCGGCACAGGCTGAGGCCCAGCAGCGCTTTTTGCTGCACCGCTTTATCGAGGATTGGGGATACCAGCATCTTGTGCGGGCGGAGCTGCGTCAATGGCTGTTCGCCCAGCAGGGTAATCACGAGATCAGCCCGGCGAACTTTGCCGACTCACAGGTGTTCATCGAGCAGGGTTTACAGCGTTGCCTGGACCAGCTTCCGGGCTTTGCCAGGCGATGGCGCATCGTACCGGGGAGTGTTCGCCTCCCGTGGACACGGACTTTTGAAGTTGATTTTGATCTGGAGCACGTGGGTGGATAAAGCACAGTTTATTGAACAGGTACGCGGCCGGTTAATTGTTTCCTGTCAGGCATTGGCGGATGAGCCGCTGTCTGGCGCTCATATTATGGCCCGCATGGCCGTCGCCGCGCAGCAGGGAGGCGCTGTTGCTATCCGTGCCAATGGGCCAGCGGATATTCAGGCGATTAAAGAAGTTGTGCCCCTGCCGCTGATCGGCCTGTATAAAGAGGGCGACAGTGGGGTCTACATCACGCCGACGCTGCGCCACGCCCGTGAAATTGCCGCCGCCGGGGCAGAGGTCATCGCGCTGGATGCAACGCTGCGCCCGCGCCCGGATGGCAGCACCCTTGACGGGCTGATTCCGGCCATTAAAAATGAACTGGGCGTGCTGGTACTGGCGGATGTCTCTACGCTGGAAGAAGGTCTGGCGGCACAGGCTGCCGGGGCAGATTTTGTCGCGCCAACTCTCTCCGGTTATACCGACTACAGCCCAAACCTGGAGGGGCCGGATTATGATTTACTGCGTGTGCTGGCCGGGCAGTTGACCGTGCCCATCATCGCTGAAGGGCGCATCCGTACCCCTGCCGAGGCGCTTACAGCGCTCAGGTGTGGCGCGCTGGCGGTGTGTGTGGGTTCAGCCATCACGCGCCCACAGTGGATCACGACGCAGTTTGCCACCGCGATTGCCCATGACGGGACAGTCAAATTTTAGTCGGCCTGAGGGACCAGCGAAACGATAACCTCAGTGCCCTCGCCCGGCTGGCTTTGGATGGTGAAGGTCGCGCCGATGGCTTCCGCCCGTTCCCGCATAATATTCAGACCCATATGACTGCCGGAAAGTGCTTGATACACCTCAAAGCCGCGTCCATCGTCTTTTAAGGACAGCCTGACCTCATCGGCCCGGCGTGTCAGGGTAATCTGCACCTTCCTGGCCTGCGCATGTTTGACAGTGTTATTGAGCGACTCCTGAGCAATACGGTAGAACATCATCTGAGTAGGCGCTGCAAGCGGATAATCCCCTTCGACCTTCACCAGCACCTCAATCTCAGTACGTCCCATCGCGGCATCCCCCAGTTGACGCAGCAGGTCCAGCATGTCAATATGGGGCAGGCTCTCCGGGCGCAGTTGCACCAGGAGGTTGCGCATTTCGGCGTGAGCGCCGCGATTGAGGCGGTGCAGGGTTTCCAGATAGGAAGGTGTTTTTTCCGGTTTTTTGTTGCGCAGCAGCGACTCGGAAATGATGGTGGAGGAAAAGAGCATCTGGCTCACCGCGTCATGCAGATCGTGTGCCAGCCGCTGCCGTTCGCGCAGCGCGGCGACTTCGCGCGCCTGCTCGTAGAGCCGCGCATTATGGATGGCGGTCGCAGCCTGTTCCGCAAAGGCCTGTAGGCGCACGGCATGAGATGAGGTAAAGAAATCAGGCTTGCGGCTGCTGAGGTTCAGAAAACCGATGATTTCGTCCTGCAGGTGGATCGGCACCCCCATATAAGAGCGCAGCCATTCCTCGTCTGTCGCCCGCACCCAGCCAGGGTCGGCGGTGACATCCCTGATGATGACGGGTTCGCGTGTCTCCACCATACGCGCGAAGGTAGAGGTTTCCTGCACAGGAAAGTCGATCAGTTCTTCATCTTCCGGGAAGCCCCGGCTGCGCACAACATGGGCGACTCCCTCGGTGACAAACATAATATCGGCGCTGTCATGCGGCACCACATTCCCGACGTTTTCCAGAATACGATCCAGCACCTCCGACAGATCGAGTGTACGGTTGAGTGTTATGCCCACATCCCGCAGCGCTTCGGCCATAAGGCGCTGCTCGTGTTCGGCCACCTCCGCCCGCCGCCGCTCTGTAATATCGCGGAAAACCAGAATCGCGCCGATAATTTCTCCTGTTTCGTCCTGGATGGGCGCAGCGCTGTCATCAATCGGAATCTGCCGACCATCACGGCTAATGAGCACAGTGTGGTTTGCCAGCCCCAGGACACGCTTTTCCCGGATGACCGTTTCCACAGGGGAGGGGGCAGGTTCACCAGTGAATTCATTGATGATGACAAAAACCATAGTCAGGTCTTTGCCCTTAGCACTGTCTTCCGTCCAGCCCGTAAGCTCCTGCGCGATGGGATTCATAAAGGTGATGCAGCCTTCTTTGTCAGTGGCGATCACCGCATCACCAATACTGGTGAGCGTCACCCGCAGGCGTTCGCGCTGTTCATTCGTCTCATAGTAGAGGTAGGCCTTTTCGATACTGAGCGCTGCCCGATTTGCCATTTCCTGGATCAGAGATAAATCTTCTGCTTCACTATAATGTCGGCCGGATTCGGTCGTGATCAGCGTCAGAATCCCCAGCACTTTACCGCGCGCGGTCAGCGGCAGAATCATAGACGAAGTAAAACCAATTTCACGCATTTCGCGCAGGTGATCTTCACTGCGAGCGGAAGCGGTTAGCATTTCATCCGTGATTTCTGGCAGTACGACAGGTTGGCCCGTGGCCACGATTTGCTTGTATATCGGGGAATCATTCGGGTTGCCGGGGTAACGAAGCTCATATTCACGCGCCCATGCCAGTTTGGTGGGGTCACTATGAGCGATGGCAACTCGTTCAATATTTTCTTTTTCAATAATGTGTACCGTACACCAGTCCGCCAGGGTGGGCACGGCGACATTCGCCAGCAGTTGCAGGCTGACCTCAAAATCCATGGACGAGGCCACAATATTGCTGGCATGGATTAAAAAGTTCAGGTTGGCAGTACGTTCTTCCACCCGCTGTTCCAGGCTGTTCAAAGTCGATTCGAGTGTTTCGGCCATCAGGTTAAACGTGCTGGCAAGATGATAAAGCTCATGGGTGGCCTTTACCCGATTCGGGTCAACCCGTGCTGTCAGGTCACCAAGCCGCAGTTTTTCGGTGCTTTCCACCAGAGCCTGTACCGGGGCAATAAAAAAGCGGTTTGCGCCCAACCAGGTGATGAGCAGGACGGCAATACTGACCAGCCCCAACCCAATAAGCTGATAAGTGTCGGCATAGGCCAGGTGCCTGGGCAGGCCTATAGCGATAAATGCGCTGCCATTGGTGGAGTCCAGCACCGAAAAACCATAGAGCCTTTCTTCATTATCTGTTCCACTGGCTTCAAAGACTCCGTTTTGCTGCTCGAGGATCTGATCCAGCACACCGCTGGGCCAGGGGTTCATCTGGCCGATAATGTCTGGCCCTGGGTCAGGATAGCGGTAGAGGGTGCGCCCGGTGCGGTCGATGGCAGTGATGCTGGTGCCAGGGATCAGGTCGGCATTTGTCACGGACGCGCCGACGCGCCGCAGGTCTAGCGATACACCAATCTGATATTTAATTTCCCCGTCCTGATAGATGGGATAGGACAGCGTAACCACCGGCAGCCCGCTGGCTGCGCCAATGGCGTACTCGCCCACTGAGAATCCCCCCTCACGCATCGCCCGCTGGA
>JBGSXK010000455.1:0-2607 GCA_041751455.1 Anaerolineae bacterium | reverse complement strand
CGCCAGCCCCGATCACCCCAACTCGCAGTTTTTCATTTGCAACCATGATTTCCCCTGTCGATAGATAAGTGTTAGACAAGTGCAATTAATGATGGCTATTCGAGCATGACTTTCACCTTCTGCAAATACCACACCTCGCCCAGCCGCTCGAATATGTCCTTTGCAGCAGTCAGATGTGCCTGCTGGGTCACGCTGTCATCTGTGGACAAGCGCGCCAGATGGTAATGGGCCTGGCCCTCGATAATAGGCATCTGGTAATGATGGGCAAGCTGGAGGGCTTTCGCCGCTTGTCGCTGAGCCTGCTTTGTCTGGCCAGTGATCCTCGCCTGCCAGCTTTTGTAAAGCGCCGCAAGCGGTTTGCCGATGGGGTAAAGGCGGGCGTACGTCCCCATGATGTTCAATACATGCAGCGCACGCGCCTGATTCTGAGGAGAGGCCTCCTGTTCCCAAGCTGTGAAGAATACTTCGTGCAGTATGTGGAGGAAAATGAGGTAGGCAGGTTCGGCAGGAACTGCTGGTATTGTCGCCAGGAGCTGCTCCGATTCTGTCAACGCTTCCTGCAAGCGATCCTGCCGCCAGAGCAGCTCGATGTTCGCTGCCATAATATATCTCTGCGCTCCAGGTTCATTAAGCACATCCATAAATGACTGGTGTTTGTCTTTAACCTCCTGCGCCTCTTTGATTGCCCCTCTGGTCACCAAAAGTATGATGTGCCAGCCAATGGCAAGCCCTTTAGACTGATAATCATCCTGACGTGCTGCAACATCCCGAATTGATTCTGCTGTCGGCATCAGGCTGCTCAAATCGGTGGCAAAGAAAAACCACAGGGCCAGATGCAGGGAGTGAGTGGTTAGCCACAAACGCACATTACCAATCTTCTCTGCCAGCCTGGCACTTTCTTCGTGATAGGCCATGGAAGACTGCCAGTCACCACTTGCACCGACCAGTAAGGCGCGATTACGGAAGGATTCGCCAAGTGCATTTTCATTGGTCACAAGGGGGCGCAAAATGGCCGCACGACGGGAAAAAATGGCACCCAGTTTTGGAATTGATAAACCAAAAATGTCCCCGGCAAAAGTATGGCTGATGAACGCTATATCGTTCGCAGACGGACCTGCCCGCTCTGCCCAATTGATCGATTGGAATAATGTATAAATGGTTAGAGAGGTCTTTCCAGCAATACTGTAAGGAATGCCGATATTGGCACCAATCCGTGCCAGGAGTTCATATTCATCAGAGTGGTCACTGGTGTGCAAAGGCTGATGAAAAACATCCATCTTCAAACGATTCGCGATTTGCTTAGCAAAAGCTTTAAGGACCTGAACACGCAGACCACTGCTGCTGATACTGGATATTGGTGACCCCAGGAGTGCCAGCCCGCTTTCAAAATGGGCTGTGGCTTCGTTGGTCAGCCCCATACTGATGAAGGCAATGCCAACCTGATATTCAAGATAAGCCCGTTCCTTTGCTGATTGTTGAAGCTGATCCGCCAACTGAAGTGTTCGCTTCAGGAAAGAAATAGCTTCTCGAAATGAGCCGACTTCTAACGCGCGCAACCCGGCTGATTTTGCGTAAAATGCTTCTTTGGCGACCTCACGGCCTTCACGCCAATGATGGGCCAGGAGCGCAAAGTTATCCGGGTGAACAGTTTCGAGGGTATGCGCAATATCGCGGTGAATGCTCTGCTGCTGGTCAGCAGAGAGGGTGGCTAAAAGTCCTTCACGCAGCTTATCGTGAGAGAAGCGGTAACGATTATCCTGGACTTCGACCATCGCCGAAACAGCAGCTAACCAGTAATCCATATTTATTTCGGGCGCTATCGTCCGCAGAACATCCAGATCAAGTTCACGCCCCGCAACTGCGGCAATCCGCAGCAAGGACTGAGCATAATCGGGGATTTGTTGGAGGCGGCGCTGCAAGATAGCCCCGCTGGACACCATCACTGCCGACAGGGACGAGGTATCAATGCGAGATAACTGACCCGCGTTTTCGGCCAGCGCTCGGATAACTTCTACAATAAAGAGGACATTGCCATCTGTCTCCTGCTGGAGCATCTCTACAACTGAGTCATGTCGTCCGTTTTCCCCAATAATCGAGGCGCTGAGATCACTGATCGCGGCTTTATCCAGACGCTCCAGCGAAATGACCTGCATCTGGGGTAATTCCTGAGGCAACCCGGGACGTTCATCATCGCGGTAGGTAGCGACAATCAGCAGCGGCACCTCAGAAGCGACCCGCACCAGCCGCTTGAGAATCTCCAGGCTTTCATTCGCCCATTGCAGGTCTTCCAGCAGCAGCACCGTAACCTGATCCTGTTTGGAGAATATATCCTCAATCACTGTGAACAGGCGGAGTTGAGCAGACTGCGGATCGAGCGCTGGCGCGTCGGCCACAGGACGACCCAACAGAGTCTCAATATCGGGAACCAGAGACTTGAGCACACTCGCCTCAAACTCGCTTAGCTCAGTCACTAAACACAGGCGGCGCAGCGCATCACGCCACATCCAGAAAGGGGCGCTGTTTTCGGTGATGGCCTGACCCTGCAAAACCTGAGTGCCTTTGACCATTGCCAGAATGCGAAGTTCGTCCACAAAGCGTGATTTACCG
>JBGSXK010000454.1:0-3029 GCA_041751455.1 Anaerolineae bacterium | reverse complement strand
TCTCTGTAACTCTGGTTAACTGCTCAAGATGTGTATATCCGGCTGCCAACAGCGCATCCGTTGCAGGCCGTCCGATGCTCTTTGGGAAATCATGTTCCCGTGCTTCGAGCTGCTCTTGCTGCGTTTCCTCTGCTATAGGTGCGCTGAGAAATTCGGTAATCATCGCTGCCAGCCACTCTGCACGCTGGATGAGAATGCCGATATGATCGGTGTCAGGCAGAACAGCCAGCTTCGCGTGAGGTATCAGGCGATAGAGTTCAACAGCGTGTTCGGTGCGAACAATATCACTGTCGCCGACCGTGACCAGCATGGGAGCGCTAATTGCCCGAATATCTTTTTTCTGCCAGCCCTTAAACGCGGCAACAGACTCAATAGACTTTTTGACCAGTTTTGACCAATTCTCCGGGTGCGGCGCAACGCGGTTATACATGTCGTGCAGGATGTCCGGCAGATCGTTAGTTGCGTGTAGAAGCCCCTCCATAATACCGGGATAATATCCCTCGCGGTTGTAAATGGCTGAGGCGAGGACAAGTTTCCGTACCATCTTCGGATGGCGCAGGGCGAAAGCAAGCGCAACCGAGCCACCTGTGCTGTAACCAAAAATGTCTGTCTGCTCAATGTTCAGATGCCTGAGCAGTGCGGCGGTGTCGTCAGCCCACTGCTCCAGGCTGAATGGGCGGTCAATGTCAGCAGTGTGTCCGTGCCCCTGCCGCTCAAAGGCGATGACCAGCCGCGTCTGAGCGAAATGTGGCAGTACAAGGCTAAAGTCCTCGATGGTGGTCATGCCGCCGTGCAGCAGCAGCAACGGCTGTCCATTACCATAAATTTCGTAGTACATTTGCAGGCCGTTGACCGGGGCGTAATCGCTGACATTCGGTTGCAGACGCTCATTCATGGAGTTTTCTCCCTATAGATAGACTGAACACTCCCATGATAACGGTAGACAAATCACGCGTCTTGAACAAAACGGCAAGCTACATCGGCAGTCGCCACCCTATCACCTGAGTGGGCGTGTAGCCCATGAAACGTTTCAGCGAGCGTGTCAAATGCGGCTGGTCGGCATAACCGAGCCGGTCAACGACATCGAGGATCGATACATCATGTTGTAAGAGGGTCATGGCATCACGGGCACGTTCAATCTGACGGATGTGGCTCTGGGTTAGACCCGTGGTCCGCTGGAAATGATGCCGTAGGGTGCGTTCAGCCATGACTGTTGGCTGGTCTTGCAGCACGGCGCTGACCAGTGGATTCAACTGCACGGCATCTTCGTGTACCAGCCAATCGACAAAGGTGTCAGCATTCTCATAGTTCGGCATTTGCCAGGTCAAGCTATGCAACCAGAAGGATTGACAAGCGGCTTCTGGCAGCAGGGCCGATCCATCGAGATATTTTCTGGCGGGTATGCCGGACAGAAAAACGCCTAGCTTAAATTTAATCACCAGCCAATCAACACCTCTGACATGGGTTTGGGGCACTGCTTGTGATATGGGTCCCTCGACTGAAACCTGTACCCTGGCATCCAGATTGGTAAAGCACAAATTCCAACGACCATCCGCCGGGCACATGAGTGTATGGTCAGCGTCGGCTTGACCACGCCAGATTGAATCAATATAAGGGGAGTCTGACAACCGGCCTTCAGCGTTGAATGTCATCATTTCGCTCAGCAATAGAGATATTTTCTGTTCATCCTGCCACTTTAACCAACCCATTTTGACTTTTCAACCGGCTTCTTAGAAGTTTTTAATTTGCCAGATGATGGTGCAACCCCTCCATAAAGCTGATACTATGAGGCGGAACAGAGCTGACCAAACTATACGGAGGTGCTCATGCTCTACTCTGGTTTAGTCTCTATCACATTCCGTCAGCTTACCCCACGCGAAGTGGTTGAACTGGCGGTACGCGCCAGGCTGGAAAGCATTGAGTGGGGCGGCGATGTGCATGTCCCGCATGGTGACTTACACCGTGCGCGTGAGGTCGCACAAAAGACAACTAGTGCTGGCCTGCGTATAAGCGCCTATGGCTCATATTATCGTCTGCGTGCAGATGAACCTGTGCCATTTGAGGATGTTTTGGCAACGGCTGTGGAACTTGGTGCTCCTACTATCCGTGTATGGGCGGGGGATGAACCCTCGGCAGACACCAACGCTGCGGAGCGCGAACGCATTGCGCAGGAGTCGTACCATATCGCTGACCTGGCCACCCAAGCTGGAATCAGCATTAGCTACGAGTATCACCGCAACACCCTGACGGATACCCGGGAGTCGGCACTTGCGCTCCTGCACGCCGTCAGCCATCCTGGCCTCAAATCCCTGTGGCAGCCTGCCCAGAGCACCACGCCCGAAGAGCGCCTGGCCGACTTGCAAGCAGTTACCCCATGGCTCACCAATGTGCATGTGTTCCAGTGGGGCCTGGGCGGTTATCAGGATCGCTTGCCACTTTCGGCGGGTGAGGATGAATGGGCAGTCTATCTGCGCCATATCGCTGCGCTGTCGGGAGATCATGATCTCCTTCTGGAATTTGTACGGGATGATGCGCCGGAAGCCTTTTTAGAGGATGCAGCCACCTTAAAGATATGGTTAGAGCAGGCCAATGCACAGCGAACTTGAGGCTTTTATCCATCAGCTCGCCACTGCTCCCACCGCGCCAGATGCCTATAATCAGTATGCCTACGGCAACCCATATAACGACCTGCGCCGCGCCAACTTCCAACGCTACCTAACTACCCTGGCCACACACCAACCGCGCATCATGCTGGTGATGGAAGCACCAGGTTACCGCGGCAGCCGCTTGACGGGTATCCCCGTCACCAGTCGTAAAATCCTGCTGGGAGGATTGCCAGAGCTAAATCTGTTCGGGATACATCACGGCTTTGTGGATGTGCCAGAGCCGGGTTTCGAGCGCATTCAGGGCGAACAGAGCGCGACCATTCTATGGGGCACGATGATCGAAACACGCACCGTGCCGCTCATCTGGAACAGCTACCCGTTTCATCCACACAAACTGGGCGAACCGCTGACCAATCGCAAACC
>JBGSXK010000453.1:0-2321 GCA_041751455.1 Anaerolineae bacterium | reverse complement strand
GTGTTTTTAAGAAGCTGACCTGTGGGTCGGCTTTTTGTATTTCAGATCGGGACATGTGCGACAGCGTTGTCCAGTATTTCAATCTGCTCCGGCATATCCAGACGATAACCCACCCCTCGCACGGTCTTGAGGTAATGTGGTTTGCCCGGATTTTCCTCGATGATTTCCCGAATCCAGCGGATATGAACATTGAGCGTGCGTGTATCTCCCATATAGTCGGTCTGCCACACCTGCTCCATCAGGAATTTACGGTCGAGCACCACACCGGGCTGCCGCAAAAATAACTCTAATAACAGCGCGGCTTTAGGGGTAAGCTGGGTTTCCTGACCGTGGATTTCCAATGTGCGGCGGGCAACATTCAAAGAAAACAGACCGGCGTTTACATGCTGGTCATCTTCCAGTTTAATCAGTCGCTCTATACTGTTGACCAGCTTGCGCGAGGTGAAGGGGTGGAACAGCAGCGCCTCTGCCGGGCTGTTGGCATTTTCCGGCGGGCCGGGGTGGATATGGATGATAGGCACACCGGGTACAGCATCGCTCAGAATGCGGCAGATACGCTCACCAGAGGTACGCATAGAAACCGCGTCGAGGATAATCACATGGGGGTGTTCCTGGGCGGCCAGTGCTGCCGCCTCGCTGCCATTTGCGGCCAGGGTAAGTTGATACCGCTTTTTCAGAGCGTCAGCAAACGCATTAGCTTTGCTCTGGTTGCGCCCGACTAAAAGCACCTTCGCGGCATCCACTGCATCAATCTCCCGGCTTCCAGTTGAAGTCTGACTGGCTCAACTGAAGATTATAGCCCGTTCTTTAAGAAACGGTCAACACAAATTAAAACAACTTCACACATGGCGAAACAGCTAACATACGGCATAATCATATTGTGCGGCCAACCTTGATGGAAAATAATGAAAAACAGTATAAAACAAATTGATGAAGGTATCGGCACAGACTGGATGCCAGATATTATTCGCTATGCAGCCGAGCAGTCGCTGGCTGTCCAGCGTATTCCTGCCCCCACATTTCATGAGCAGGCACGGGCAGCTTATGTCTCCGAGGTGTTGCAGGGCTTAGGGCTGGTCGATGTGCAGATCGATGAAATGCACAATGTCTATGGTCGTCTGCCTGGCAGTGAGATAAACCAGAAGGCCGTGATGATCTCCGCACATACCGACACCGTATTCCCACAACAGACATCGTTAACCACACGCCAGGAAGGCGATCTCATTTATGGGCCGGGATTAGGCGATAACAGCTTCGGCGTAGGTGCGCTGCTGGCGCTGGCTGCCGCCTGTCGCCAGCAGAAATGGCCGTTGAAACATGATTTGTGGTTTGTGGCGACCAGCCGTGAGGAAGGGTTGGGCGACCTGGGCGGAATGCGGGCGGCTTATCAGCACCTCAAGGAGCGCATACAATTCGTCATCAATCTGGAAGGTCTAGCCTTTGGGCATGTCTATCATGCTGCCATCGCGGTACGGCGTTGGCATATTGTCGCTACCGCGCCCGGCGGGCATAGCTGGCTGCATTTTGGCCGCCCCAGCGCGACTCATGGCATTGTACAGTTAGGCGCGGGCATCCTTTCCATCACGTCATCTCAGTCGCCCCGCACCACGTATAACATCGGCCAGATTGAGGGCGGCCAGGGCATTAATGTAATCGCCACCGAAGCCGGCCTCTGGCTGGATATGCGTTCAGAAAACCAGAATGGACTCCACGAGCTGGAACGCCAGGTGCTTGACCAGATTAAAATGCTTACGTCACCGGAGCTGAAATTCACTATCAAAGTGGTGGGAGATCGTCCGGGCGGCAGCATCGCGCCCGATCATGCGCTGGTACAGGGCGCACTGGCCGCGCTGGCTCAGGTGGGGGTACAGGGCAGCCTGGAAACCGGCAGCACCGACGCGAATGTTCCCCTTTCGGAAGACTGTCCGGCAGTCACCATTGGTATTGTGCGCGGAGGGAATGCCCATCGCCTGGATGAGTATATCGAGCTTGCCCCCTTAGAACAGGGAATGCGCCAGCTTATTCTACTCACACTGGCGGCGGCGGATTACCAACACTTAACTTAATCCTGTCTGACGTATGATAAAATGAGAATAGAACCTTAAGGAGGCATATTCATGGCTTCTATTGATGTACTGGTGGCTGTCCGCCGTGAAGACGCAGGAAAATATCATAAAAACCTCTCCCAGCAGAAGGATTTCCGTCTGCATATCGTATCTGACAGGAACGATGCTTTAAATATCCTGGCCGACCACGATCAGCATGTCGATGTGCTGGTGATTGATAACAAGCTGGGCGAAGTCTTTGACTTTGTGACCGAG
>JBGSXK010000452.1:0-4315 GCA_041751455.1 Anaerolineae bacterium | reverse complement strand
TACTTCACACACCGCAACATCATTTCAACAGGCCTCATCATCTATGATTCGGGCGATGAGCGCGTGGACAGCGTGGTGCAGGATCAGGTAAGTCGCCACCGTGCTGATGAGGGCGAAGTCTATATCTACAGCGCCAATCCTGATAATCTGCCTGCCATCGCCAGCGCGGTCAATGGCAGTGACACGCCCGAAATCGAAGAGGCATGGGCCTTCCCTGATGTGACGATCTACCGTGTGGTGTTTTAATCGATAGTGATCAGAGGTCAGGTATCGGCTTTTAAAGGCTGAAAATACGCAAATTCAGCCTTGCCTGCTTACCGATACCTGATATTGAACATCTATTTACGTTTCCGCCACGGCAGGAAGCGCTCCATGAATCGACGCAGGATGCTGCCGCGCGCTGTAGTCCATGCCTCGTCTGCCTGCTGCGAGTGCGCGTCGCGCTCCCGCGGGGTCTCCTGCTTGCGACCATAACGCTCTGCCGTGTACAGACTCGTGATGGCATTAACAGGTGGTTCGGCGCGCGGCAGGTCATGCACAAACTGGCGGCGGCGTTCTTCAGGGGTTTGCTGGCTGGCAAAGCGAATACCAATCAACCCGGCATAACGCTCCAGCCGGGCATAAGCCCTCGTCACCGGGCTTAGGCCACCCATGCCGCGCCATTCCCACCACCACCAGATAAACACGGCCAGCGCAACCAGCAACATCACAGAAAGCAGCGCCATCAGTGCCAGTCCCAGCAGCGAGAGAATGCCGGAAAACAGATCATTTGTCACCTCTGGCGGTTGCACAGGCGGCAGTGTAGGGACGATCAACGGTGTAGCCGTCGGCGAGGGAGTGATGGTCGGCGTAATCGTCGGCAGCACCCGCCCCTCTTCCTGGGGTTGCAGCGTGGGGTCTATTGTGGCGGTAGGAGAGGGAGTCGGTGTCACCGAAGGAGTCGCACTGACCTGCGGAGTCAGCGTAGGCTGCTGGAACTGCGGCGATTCATCCCCTCGGTTAATTGGCGCTTGTGCAGCAGTCGGCTCAAACTCGATCCAGCCATAACCGGGAAAATAAACCTCTACCCAGGTATGCGCATCCCGTTCCCGCACAGCATACTGCTGGAAGCCCTCGTCCCACGTCCCCTGCGCAAAACCCGCCGCCATCCGTGCCGGGACACCCAGCGTGCGTAGCATCATAATCATCGCCGAAGCATAATAATTGCAGTACCCTTCACGCAGGTCAAACAGCAGCCAATCTACCGGGTCACGCCCCACCGGGGGCTGAGGGATCACCTCGTTATAACGGATATTCTGGCGCAGCCAGCCTTCAATGGCCCGCGCCTGCGCATAAGGGGTAGTCGCGCCTGCTTCTGCCACAATGGAACGCGCCAGGTCATAAGTGCGCGAGGTGACAGAGGGCGAGACATAGAGATATAACTCACGCACCCACGCCGGGTAATTCGTCCCCACTGCACCCAGTTGATTGGCGCTCGCGCTGTTCAAAAGGCTGGTCGCCGTATACCGATCCCCCTGGTTTAACACCCTTGTTGGCCGAATCACGGACACGTTCATCAGCTTCAAAGCCACACCATCCGGGTTATCTTCGCTGATGGTGCGGTCATCCGTGCCAATATTGCGCAGGTCAGTACGGGTAGGCAGGTCAATCCGGTGCGGCTGCGGCGCGGTATAGATCAGGCGCGAAGCACGCAGCGCCAGCGTAAATTCCTGCTGAACCGAGATGCGCGAGCCTTCGATATAAGGCTCCTGCACAATTTCCAGCGGCGACTGTGGATCAGTCAGGCGGGTGGTCGCCGCAGGCAACCAGCGCCCATTTTCATAGGTATCGAAGACTCGTGACCGCCAGTAATAGCGATGTTCAGGGGGTGCAGAAACCCAGAAGACTTCCTGGTCACCAAGCTGGATCGCGCCGCCCAGTTGCAGCGAATCGCTGCCATAATAATCGGCAGTGGTGCCACCCTGGCCTTCGCCACTGGTAAACAGACGATTCCAGAACTCACTTAACTGTGTGAGCGGCTCGCCCTGCAAAAATTC
Source organism: Anaerolineae bacterium (assembly GCA_041751455.1). Lineage (GTDB taxonomy): Bacteria > Chloroflexota > Anaerolineae > Aggregatilineales > Phototrophicaceae > JAIOHN01. The sequence goes on along the minus strand of JBGSXK010000452.1, from coordinate 2,279 downwards.
CTGAAAGCGATTCAGGCTCTCCTGTAAATTGTTCGACGGGATCGCCCAGGCCAGCATCAGCGCCACCAGCGCCAGCAGCGCCCCCATACGGAAAAACTGACGGTGAAGCTGCGTAGGCACACGAATGCCGTTGGAGTACCACTTCCATTCAAGCGCGTCCAGGTTGGAACGCACCACCAGCAGCAGTGCCATCAACACAAAAATCACCAGATAAATTTCCAGGTTGGCATCGCCGCTGTAGTACAGGCTGTTTGTGATCAGAATCAGACCCGGCGGCAGGATCGCCCGCCACACTCGGTCAATGCGGAAAACATGCCATGCAGCGCTGTAACCCAAAAACCACAGGAGCGTGGAAACAAGCAGCGTAAAAATCAGTTCATCCTGGTTAATCCCACCGCTGACTGCATCTGTCAACCACTGGAACGACCTCGCCATAACACTGGCGACCCCTTCTCCCAGGCCGCCGGGTTCGTTCACCGCCGCGACCAGCAGCACCAGCGCGCCGCCATATAACCCGCTCATCAACAGCGCCAGCAGCTCATTATAATGGCTGCGCGCCAGGATAAAGCCAAAAATCACACTAAAGACCAGCACAGGCAGCACCGTATTCATGGCCAGCGGCCAGCCCGCCATATAAAGCGCCAGCACTGGCATCAGCAGCATCACAAATACGGTCAGCAGTGCCGTAAAATCACCAGGAGCGAAAAGCCTGCGCAGACCACGCCATGACTTATGAAACCAGCGTTCTGCCGGAGAAACGTAACGAGGAATCCCTGTTGCCATACAACCCATACTCACAACCAACAAATAAGGGATAGACATGCTATCCCCTGTAACAGAATCATTGTAGATCGATTAAACCTGCCTGACAACCGACACTTTCCCGACGCTAATAAGACTTCACATGAATGTCCGTCAGAAACAGCCTGCCGCTTTCATCGCTGCCAGCGACAGTGATAAACGCCTCGGTCAGGGCAGGAAACAACGCCAGATAAAGGCTGTAGCGGCCAGAACGTACCGAAGCCCGCAGCCGCATTTCATGTTCCTCGATATGGTAAATGCCCGGCAGCCACTGGCTTACTTCCGAGGCCGCATTGACCGGGTAAATCACCCGGGGCGGCACATTGATGATCCCGACTTCCCGATTTTGGGCTTCATTCAGCACAGACAGCCTGATGTGGTAATCCTCATCCAACGCGCTCTCCAAAGACCACCACAGCCGCACCCGCAGCGTTTCCCCCTCATGACGCACCATTGGATAATTTAATGTCCGTCCTTCCACATCCAGCACATCCGCCCCATGAAAACGCATCCCGTTCTCAAAAACAATGCCTTCAATATCGGGGGGCGCTTCGTAAAGGGCAAAAATACAGCGCGCCGGGCCGCTCTGCTGTTGCAGGATATGCCTGGCGCGGATCGCCTGTTCCAGCTCAGCGTTCTGCCGTCCACCCTGAAGCACATACCATATTCGTCGGTGTCCCTCCGGTTGCTCGATAAAGCGCAGCCCTTCAGGGAAATAAGCCCTTGTATAATAATCCCACTCCTCCGGTGCGCCACAGGCATTACCCGCATCGGCCAGCATCACATCACCCCACCGCACATGCTGGCGCATCCAGCTAAAGTTGTCCCCCAGAGTTGAAATCTGGTCTCCCCATATGCTGTACTCTGCCATCGGCAGCGGCGTAAACAGCATCACCAGCAGCAGTGTACCTGCCCCCAGCCGCCCTACCCCTGGCAGATAAGCCAGCCCATAGCCTATCCACAACGCCAATCCAGGCATAATCCACCAGGCATAGCGTGCCGAAAAAAACCCCAACACCGGGTTCAAAAAATACATCAGTAGTGGCATTGCCAGTGCCCACATCAGCAAAGCCAGTTTCAAGCGCTGCCCCGCCCGCATCCGGTACAGAATCAGGATGGTGGCTGCTAAAAATAACCCCAGCCATAACCAGAACAGCGCACCCGCCCAATTCCAGAATAAATTGTAAAGCCCCTCTGACAGCGAGCCGGGGGTGAGCATCTGTGTGGCTTCCACCCGTGTCACAGCAGTCAGCCGCAGTTTCAAAATTTCTGGCAAAACCAGCAGCACAAACAGACCGCCCGGCAGCCACCAGCGCCATACCGCGCGCCCATAAACAATCAGGCTGTACAGGCCAAGTACCAGCACCGCGCCCACACTGGTATAGGAGGTATAAAACATCAGCACCAGCCCCAGCCCCAGCAGCGCTCCCCGCCACCAGCGCACCCGCTCAAAATACTCTATCATCAGCCATAGAGCC
>JBGSXK010000451.1:0-11460 GCA_041751455.1 Anaerolineae bacterium | reverse complement strand
GGCCGGGCGCGAGGCCAGCCTGCGCAAAAGCCCGCGCCCGGCAGAGCGCGTCATCAGCATGATTCTGTTCGCCTGTGGGTTTCTCTCCATCCTCACCACAGTGGGCTTTACGGTGGTGCTGGGCAGCGAGGCGCTGCGGTTTTTCGCCACGACCGAATGGCTGAACATCAATAAACGCACCACGCAGGAAATCGGTCTGGAGGACACACGTCTGGCCGTCACCAGCTCCGGCACAGGGTTGCAGGAGGGAGACCTGCTCCGCCTCGGCCAGTTGGGGACAGAGTACGCGCAGGTGGTGCAGGTGATTGACGCGGAAACGGTGGAGGTGGCGCGCGGGGTCAACGGCACCACTGCCCAGCCGCACGCGGCCAATACCACCCTGTTCGTGGGCGCAGAGGTGACGCTGACCAAATTCTTCACTGATACGAAGTGGTCGCCACAGATCGGGCGCTTTGGCATCATGGAACTATTGGTGCCTACCTTCGTTATTACGCTGATCGCCATGACAGTTTCCATTCCGCTGGGGCTGGGCGCGGCCATTTACATCAGCCAGTACGCGCTGCCACGCACCCGCAGCGTTCTTAAGCCGCTGCTGGAAATCCTGGCGGGCATCCCCACCGTCGTTTATGGTTACTTCGCGCTGACGTTTGTCACGCCGCTGCTGCGCCAGTTTTTTGGCACCGATGTCCAGGTCTATAACATGCTGTCGGCTGGCATCGTTGTGGGCATTCTCATCGTCCCGACCATCAGTTCCATCAGCGAAGACGCCATCAGCGCGGTGCCGCGCGCCCTCAAGGAAGCCTCGTTCGGGCTGGGCGCGACCCGGCTGGAAACCACCACCAAAGTGCTGCTGCCTGCCGCACTGTCCGGCATCGTGGCGGCGGTCATCCTGGGCTTCTCGCGCGCGGTGGGCGAAACCATGATCGTACTGATCGCCTCTGGCGCGGGGCCGAACCTGACGGTTAACCCCCTCAACAGCGCCGAAACGATGGCCGGGCACATCGCCCGCATCAGCACTGGCGACCTCAGCTTCGGCAGCATCGACTATAACAGTGTGTTCGCCATCGGCCTCACGCTGTTCATCCTCACCCTTGTACTCAATTTCGCCAGCCAGGCGGTGACACGCCGCTTCCGGGAGATTTATTGATGAGCGCTCAGGAACAGCCCATCACGGGCATTCTCAACCGCGAAGTGAGCGAAGACCAGTACAGGCGCAACCTGCGCGCCCGGCAGCGGCGGGGTACGGTCGCGCGCGGTTTCTTCTTCGGTGCCAATGTCTTCGCGCTGCTGGCGCTGCTGGCGCTGCTGCTGCACATCGTCAATCAGGCCTTCGGGCTGGTGGTCATTCGCAACACGGTTGACCCCTCCACACTGGCGGCAAGCCCGCTGGAAGCCCTGAGCGAGCCAGAACTAGTGGATATCATCGTGCGCGAAGCGCCCAACCGCGTGCGCGTGATGATCCGCGATTCGCTGAGCCAGGTGCCGGATACCGACTTTACGACCGCGCCGCTGGATGCCGTGCTGGCGGGCAAAATTTACCCGCCGGAACTGGCCGAAGTCACTATTAATGATACGACGGTAGAGCAGCAGGCGGCCATTCTGTCCGACAATCTGGGACAGGGTGATATTCACGATCTGGTCATCAGCAGCATCGTGCGCCCGCTGGTCGTGCGAAGCTGGAATTTGCTGCCCTCGCTCACCGACCGCGCGGCCATCGAGGCCGAGGCGGCGGCGCAGTACCCGGACGACAGCCTGCAATTCCGCGCCTGGGTCAGTTGGGACTTTATCACCAGTTCAGTCTCCAGCAGCGCCACCACCGCCGGGCTGCGCACCGCGCTGCTGGGCACGTTCTACATCATGGCGGTCACTGCCGTCTTTGGCCTGCCCATCGCCATCGGCGCGGCCATCTACCTCGAAGAATATGCCAGCGACAACTGGATAGAGCGCATTATCGAAACCAATATCCGCAACCTCGCTGCCATCCCTTCCGTGATTTACGGTATGCTCGGCCTGGCGGTATTCGTGCGCGCGCTGGGCGCTGTGACCAGCGGCGCATTCCTGGGTATCACCGATACCAATGGCCGCACCGTGCTGTCTGCAGGGCTGACACTGGCGCTGCTGATTATGCCCGTGCTGATCGTCAATGCGCAGGAGGCCATTCGTGCTGTACCGCGCGCCATCCGTGAGGCCAGTTATGGCCTGGGGGCGACCCGCTGGCAGACGGTCTCGCGCCAGGTGCTTCCGGCGGCCATCCCCGGCATCCTCACAGGCGTGATTTTGTCGCTCTCACGGGCGATTGGGGAAACCGCGCCGCTGCTTGTGGTCGGTGCTTCTACCTTTATCGGCATCGACCCCAGCGGTTTTTTCTCCAAGTTTACCGTCGTTCCCATCCAGATTTACCAGTGGACATCACGCCCGGAGCAGGAATTTAAAAACGTGGCGGCGGCAGCCATCATCGTGCTGCTGACGGTCATGATCCTGATGAACCTGGTCGCCATTATCTCCCGCAACCGCTTGAGTGTGAGGTACTAGAGGCATGAGCTACAACGGAAACAGCAGTTACGCGATTGAAGCCAGAGCACTTGATGTCTATTATGGCGACTATCGCGCCGTACATAACATCAGCATGGGCATCACGCGCCGCAAGGTCACGGCCTTTATTGGGCCATCCGGCTGTGGTAAGAGCACCGTACTGCGCGCGTTTAATCGCATGAATGACCTGGTGGAAGGCGCACGTGTGGCAGGCGAAATCCTTTACCGGGGACAGAATCTTTACGGGGATGATGTAGACCCGGTGGAAGTGCGGCGGCGCATCGGTATGGTGTTCCAGAAGGCCAACCCTTTCCCCAAGAGCATCTATGACAACGTGGCCTATGGGCCGCGTGTGCTGGGGATGCGTAATAAAAAGGTGCTGGACGAAATCGTGGAAAACAGCCTGAAGGGCGCGGCGCTGTGGGATGAAGTGAAGAACGACCTGAAAAAATCCGGGCTGGCGCTCTCTGGCGGGCAGCAGCAGCGCCTGTGCATCGCGCGCACTATCGCTGTCGAGCCGGAGGTCATCCTGATGGACGAACCCTGTTCGGCGCTCGACCCTATCGCCACACAGCGCATCGAAGAGCTGATGCAGGACCTGGTGAAGACCTATACCATTATCATTGTCACGCATAACATGCAGCAGGCCCTCCGTGTGTCCGACTACACCGCGTTCTATAACATCCGTAAGCAGGATGTCGGCAATAAGGAAATCCGCTGGGGTGAACTGGTAGAGTTTGGCCCCACCAAGCAACTGTTCAGCGACCCGGAGCAGCAGGAAACCGCCGATTATATTTCCGGCCGTTTTGGTTAAACACCCACCCCTGTAAACAGGGTCGCAGGACTCCCTCGCCAACCTGAGAGGGAGTCCTGCAGTGAGTGTCTTACTTCTGCGCCCGCAGCCATTCTATCACCAGCGCCTGCATATCCGGGTCGAAATGATTGTACGACTCCGGCACAAGCTGGGTCAGACGTTCGCGCGCGCCGCGCTGTTGATAGGTCATACGTGCGTCCTCGACCGTGTTTGTTACCAGATTAAGCGGCGCTTCGCGGTCAAGCTGCGGGCTGATGATCAGCGCCGGGCGCGGCGCAATCGCGCCTATCAGATCGCTCAGGTCATAGGGCAGGCGTGTTGGGTCATCCCGGTACAGCCCCAACTGCGGCCAGAGCATCGTCAGGTGCGACCAGCGGCGCAGGCCGCCCGTTTCCGGCTCGTCAGTATCCAGTCGCAGCGCGGGCGGGATGCACACCCCGGCAAAGCCCGCCAGTCGTGGATCAAGCGCCGCCAGATGCAGCCCCACCAGACTCCCGCTGGCGTAGCCCAGACCATAAACGCGCGTCGTATCCACAAATTCCAGTGATAACAGCGCCTCCAGCGCCGCCTGCGAATCGCGCACCATTTTACCCAGCAGGGACCAGCGCGGGTGCCGCTGATAGAAGCGCTCGATTTCCTCAATGCGCTGGCCGAAGCCGATCTGGTCGAAGCAGAAGACGACATAACCCGCCCGCGCCAGCGTATGATACAGCGCCTCACCGCGTCGATAGCCTGCTACGTAGCCTTTGGGCGGCGACCAGGGATGCAGCCACAATACCGCCGGGGCTTTCTGGCCGGATTGTGCCAGCTCTGCCGGATAGTACACATCCCCGCCGATATGCTCGCCAAAATCAATCGCCTGCTTCTCGACACCCTGCGCGGGATGGCGCAGCAGCAGCGCATCGACATGCGGGCCGAACGGGTACAAGGGGATAGTGAAATCGGTTTTCGTGGCAGGTGGTGCTGTGCCTAGCATGGCGTGAATCTGCTCAGGTAGAGAGTCGCCCCCGGCAGGGCGGGCCTCGCTGCGTGCCCACCAGCCATCCCAATCGTGCGGATAAAATAGCTGCTGCGGGAAGGCATACTCGCCGCGTCCAAAGTGCAGGTCGCACCAGTCCACATAACGCTCGATCACTTCCGGCCATGTTTCATGTGCGCCCTGCCGCCAGAACAGGCCCAGCTTCTCGCCTGCGCCATGCGCCTCATACACAGGCCGCACCGCATGAACTGTCTGCTCCACCGCCCACGCGCTGCACACATTGTCATTGAGCGCGGTCGCCAGCAGGCAGGGACGCGGTGCAATAAGCGCGATCAGATCGGTCAGATCCACCGGCAGTTTATGCTCGCGCCCGACGAAAAAGCGCCAGCGTGGATGAAACCAGTCAGGGAAGCGGCGGGTGATAAACTCGATGCCCTCACCGAAATGCTGCTCGGATACCAGCCGTGCGCTCATCGAGCCGCCTGCGCCGGAGCTGCTGGAAATCACCGCTGCGAAACGCTCGTCCAGCGCCGAGGCGATCAGCGACAGCTTGCCATTGCGTGAGTGCCCGGTGATGGCCACCTTTTGTGTGTCGGCCAGTGGTTCGCCTTCCAGATAATCCAGACAACGGCTGGCCGCCCACGCGCGCCGCGTGATCCGTGACCAGTCGTAACCGGGGTAGGCCGCCGCGAAAGTATCGGTATCATCGCGGTTATCTGACCCGGCATAGACACAGCCGATATACCCCCGGCTGAGTGCGATCTGCGCCCAGTTACGATGGTAATGCTGTGTCATGAACACCGGGAACGGCCCTTTGCCTTCAGGAATGAGCAGCTCCAGCCACAGATTGGCTGCGTTCCCCGCGCCGAAAGTCAGCCGCACCTCGCGCACCAGCGTGCTGCCTTCCTGCCGTGTGCTCAGCACTTCAGCGTGCAGGTTGTCCGGTCGTGGCGGCACACTGCCCAAAATCCAGTAATGCAGTGCCGTCTTCATTGCATCCCGCCGTGCTGCCCATCCAGCCGGGTCTGCATCCCGTAGCTGATAATGCGGATAATACTGAGAGGGCAGTGTGTCGAAATCCGGTGGCAGTTCACCACTGGCTTGCAACCAGTCTTCCCACTCCGGGCTGGCGGGCAGGATACGGCGCAGTTGGTCTGAATAGGCGCGGCGTTTCACTGTGTTCTCATTCATCGATGCCCAATTCTTGGCTGAGTTCGCGCAGCATCCCCTGGTAAATCCCCGGCCACGAGTCCTCGATTACCATCGCGCCGACCGCCTTTGTGTAAAAATCCACCGGCCCTGCCGCGCCAATGATGGCATAACCGTAACCCAGGGTGTGCATGGCATGGAGACAGACCAGCAGCAGTGCCTTGCCCGTGCCCCGTCCACGCAGGCTTTCCTGCACCCCGGTAGGGCCGAAGAAATTGAGGCAGGTCGCGTTATAACAGGCAAAGCCCAACAGCTTTTCATGCTCGACCGCCACAAAGCATGACAGCGGCACCCGGCTGAAGGCTACCTCAGTCTCACTTGCCCAGCCCGCGCCGAACTCGCGCCGCACCCACTCCACCACGAGATGCCTTTCCGGCGCAATCGCCCGGCGGATGGTAATACCCTGCGCCTGCTGCCGGGCAAGCATTGGTTCTAAATCGGGTAATGTATAAAGTCGCACAAGCATATCTGGCATGATGCACTTTTCCGGTATGAAATATATTGGTGCGGCCTATTGTAACGTCCTTTGGCCGCAGGGGGTAAGCCGCTGCGGCCTCAGAATTAAGGTCTTGACTTAGAGTGCGCTCTAGGACGTACACTGTCTTCGTCACTAGTCATGAACCTGCCGCCAGTCCGAAACAGGCAGGTTCGCATAGGGAGGTTGTCATGAACAAGCGTGTTTTAGGGCGTTCCAATATTGAAGTCTCGCCGCTGGGAATGGGCTGCTGGGCCATCGGTGGTGTCTGGCAGTTCCTGGATATCCAGGCGGGTTGGGGCGAAGTGGAGGATGCCGAGTCCATTCGCACAGTCCAGCACGCGCTGGAAAATGGCATCAATTTTTTTGATACTGCCGCCAATTATGGCACTGGGCGCAGTGAGCACATCCTGGGGCAGGCGCTGGCCGGACGGCGTGACGAGGTTGTGATCGCTACCAAGTTCGGCTTCAATGTCAACGAAGCCGCCAGACACGTTACCCGCTACACCACTGAGGCGGATCATGTGCGTTACTTACGTGCGGAATGTGAGGCCAGCCTGCGCCGTCTCAACATTGACTGCATTGATCTCTACCAGTTCCATGTCTGGGATTACCCCCTAGAAGCTGCTGCTTCTCTGCGCGATATGCTCGAAACACTGGTTCAGGAGGGCAAAATCCGCTTCTATGGCTGGAGTACCGACTCAGTGGAAGCCGCACGGGTGTTTGCGGAAGGGGAACACTGCGTGGCCATCCAGCACGACCTGAATGTGGTCAGGGACGCGCCGGAAATGTTGGCCCTGTGCGAACAGCTCAACCTCGCCAGTGTCAACCGCACCCCGCTGGCACGCGGGGCGCTCAGCGGCAAATATAATCATTCGACCATCTTTCCTGAGAACGATGTGCGCCGTGATCCCTGGTCACACGAGACCTTTTTTGTGCCCGCACTCGACAGGCTCGACGACCTGCGCGACATTCTCACCAGCGGCGGGCGCACACTGGTACAGGGCGCGCTGGCCTGGATCTGGGCGCGCAGTGAGCAGACTATCCCTATCCCCGGTATCCGCACAGTGGCTCAGGCTGAGGAAAACGCCAGAGCCATGCACTTCGGCCCGCTGACCGCCGAGCAGATGATGCAGATCAACGCGCTGCTGCAGCCCCAGCCCTCCGGCGACTAACCCTTTCTTTATCAACTGGCGGATTGGATCACCGCTGATTAACCTCATCCCCATAGACCTTCCAGCCATTGTGGAGAGAGGTGGGGAGAGGTTGTTCTAAGTCAGATTTTTTCTAAAGTCTCCAGCACCAGGGCCAGCGCAGCCTCGGCGCTGGCGCTTTTGATCGTGATCCGGTCGCCTTCGAAGACATGCCGCTTGACAACCAGCACACCATCCGGTGCGGCCAGCCCGATATAGACCAGCCCTACAGGCTTGGAGGCGGTGCCGCCGCCCGGCCCGGCGATTCCTGTCACGCTGACTGCTACATCGGCCTTCATCAGGTCGCGCACACCTGTCACCATCTCCGCCGCGACAGGTTCGCTTACCGCGCCGTTGCCGATCAGCGTGCCCTGTTTTACTTTCAGGATGTTCTGCTTAACGCCATTGGCATAGGCCACTATACCGCCCAGCACATATTCAGAACTGCCCGCAACATTAGTCAGTCGGTGCATAATCAGCCCGCCTGTACACGACTCCGCCGTGCAGATCGTCCAGCCGCGTGCCCGCAGTGCTTCGCCAATTTGTATTTCGAGTGTTTGTGTCATAGGCTCCCCCACATAGGACAATGGTAACAGATTGGACTGGAATCGCCACATTGCTTAATGTCTTTATACAGGGTTAAGGTTATAATGTGGGATAACACCTGATGGATGCAGGATAACGAGGGATAAAACGAGTGCCGTAATGGGCTATTGGGGTTGGCGACCACTGGCACTGATCTTTTGTATCAGTGTATGGGTGACGGGGTGTCACATCGCCAGTGAAACCACGCTCACCGATCCCCCCACACAACTGCCCCCAATCACCCTGACTGTAAGATTACGACCAACCATCTTACCCCCATCCCCCCCCACACCACCCCCCGCCGCCACTCGTCAGGATATGGGCACCCCGGTGGCCGATGCCGGTCAGCGTGTGGCGATTGTGCGTCCGGGTGATACCCTGTTAGGGATCGCGCTGGAGTTTGGGGTCGCGGTGGAGGTGCTGCGGGCCGCCAACCCGAATGTAGACCCGCGCAGCCTGCAAGTTGGCCAGCAGCTTATAATTCCCATCAGCCCTCCCAATGGCATACCCACCTTCCCCCCATTGATCGGTCTGGTACTGCCCGTTCCCATCTGCTATCCCCTGCCCACAGAGCGCACCCTCTGCCTGGGCGAAGTGCAAAATCCCCTGCCTTTTGCGGCCGGAGGAGTCATCGTGCGTGTACAGTTGCTGGACAGGCAGTTAAACGTAGTGGGGGAGCAGCACACCGGCCTGGAACAGACTCTTGTCCTGCCAGGGATGGCCGCCCCCTACGCGGTAACATTTGCGCTGGAATGGGAAGAAAATTATCAAGTGGTGACGACTCTGCTGCGTGCGTTGGAGCGTCCCGCCGCCCTCGTCGAGCATTTTACACCGCTGGTAGTTGAAGACGAACAGGCCATACTCGAAGGCAGGCGCTACGTGCTTCAGGCCAGTGTCTATAATCCGACCAGCAAACCCACAGGGCCTGTGCTGCTGGTGATGACTGTGCGCGATGCCCTTCAGCAGATTGTGGGTTATCGCGCCGTTATAATCGCACACGGCCTCATGCCAGGGGAACGCCATCCCATCCTACTGGAAGTCATTCCCCAGCCGGGCACAGCACCCCTGGCACACAGCCTGTATATCGAAGCCCGCCTTATCGACGCGTAGGCATGGCAGGGATGCCGTGCGCTGGGCTACCTCACTGGCTCACCACCTCGCCTGAAATCAAAGTCCCCACGCTGGTATCACCCATCACTGCCCGCAGCAGATGCTCGTTTTCCCAGAAATTCAGTACCATGATTGGCATATTGTTTTCCTGGCACAGCGTGAAGGCTGTCAGATCCATCACATTAAGGCGGCCATCCAGCACCTGCTGGTAAGTTAGCCGTTCATAGCGCTGCGCGTCGGGGTTCTTCTTCGGGTCAGCGGAGTAAACCCCATTGACTTTGGTCGCTTTAATCACGATGTCGGCTTTGGTTTCGAGCGCGCGCAGCGCCGCCGGGGTATCGGTTGTGAAGTAGGGGTTGCCCATCCCCCCGGCGATGATGACCACACGCCCTTTTTCCAGGTGGCGGATAGCGCGCAGGCGGATATACGGTTCGGCGACTGCATTCATCTGCACCGCAGTCTGGACACGGGCTTCCACACCCGCCCGTTCCAGCGCATCCCGCAGCGCCAGCGCGTTCATGACCGTAGCGATCATCCCCATATGATCGGCGGTGGTCTGATCCATGCCCCGATTCACCCCATCCATGCCGCGCCAGATGTTGCCCGCGCCGATGACGACGACGATCTCCACATCCAGGTCATGCACTCGCTTGATCTTCAGCGCGATTTCCTCGGCCTGATCCGGGTCAATGCCGAAGCCCTGCCGCCCGGCCAGCGCCTCGCCGCTCAGCTTCAGGACAATCCGTGAATAGATCGGTTTCTGATGGTGGTTGTTTACCATAACGTTTCCCTTTCTTCTGATACCTGGCAATCACCGGTGTGCTGGCGAAAATGGCAACAAAAAAGGGATTAGCAAATGCTAACCCCTCTGCCTGTCTCTCTTGACTCAAGCAGCGCCTGGTCTTTCGCGGATGTTGAAGCAGCGCCGCGTCAGGCATCTGTATCCGTGTCAGCGCCATTTTCACCCAACGCGAAGCGGGCAAAACGGCGGATTTCAATACTTTCGCCCACTTCAGCCACCACTGCGGAAAGCAGTTGGCTGATAGTCTGGCTGTCATCCAGCAGGTAAGGCTGCTCCATGAGTACGATTTCCTCGAAGAACTTGCTCATGCGGCCTTCGACAATCTTCTGAAGGATGTCATCCGGCTTGCTGGCGTTCTTCTCATCTTCCTTCAGGACGCGCAGTTGCAGCTCACGCTCGGCCTGTACTACTGCCTCTGGCACATCCTCACGCCTGATGTACTCCGGCGACAGATTGGCGATATGCAGGGTGAGGTTGCGCGCAAACTCCTGAAAGCGGTCAGTATTGGCCACGAAGTCCGTCTCGCAGTTGACTTCCACCATCACGCCCAGGCGCTTGTTGTGATGCAGGTAGGACTGGATAACACCTTCATTCATCGCCCGCCCGGCGCTCAGCTTCTTGGCGGCGCGTGCCAGTCCTTTTTCGCGCAGATACTCGATGGCTTTGCTCACATCTCCGCCACTGACCTCCAGCGCCTTCTTGCAATCCAGCGGCCCGGCCCCGGTGGCCTCGCGCAGGTCTTTTACCATTTGTGCAGTGATTGCAGTCATGTTCTACCTTTTATTATTCGCTATCGGCTTCTTCGTCAAAGAGGTTGGCATCGCGCAGTTTCGCCAGCGTGGATGCGCCGAGGTACTGCTCGTCGTCCTCTTCCTGGTCGTAAGTGTCGTAAGCCGAGTAATCGGGCGCGTCCCCATCTTCGTAATCATCATCGCCCTTACGCATAGCGTGGCCTTCCAGCACGGCCTCCGCCAGGGCACTCACCAGCAGCTTGATGGCGCGCACCGCGTCGTCGTTGGCCGGGATAATGTAATCAATATCATCCGGGTCGCTGTTGGTATCCGCCAGCGCCAGCACCGGGATGCTGAGTGTGTTTGCTTCCTTGACCGCCGTCGCTTCGCGCAGCGTGTCCACGATAATGATGAGGTTGGGCAGCCGTTTCATGTCACGGATGCCGCCCAGCCGCAGTTGCAGCTTCTCGATCTTGCGATCCAGCATCAGCGACTCTTTCTTCGACAGCAGCTCGAACTCGCCTTCTTCGCGGCGGCGTTCCAGCTTCTTCAAAGTCTCGATGCGGTCGCGGATAGTGCGCCAGTTGGTGAGCGTCCCACCCAGCCAGCGCTGGTTGACGTAAGGCATCTGGCAGCGGTTCGCCTCCATTTCGATGGTCTCCTGCGACTGGCGCTTGGTGCCCACAAACAACACCACGCCGCCCTCGGCGGCGATATCGCGCACCATGTCATAATACTCGTTCAGGTTGACAATCGTCTGTTGCAGGTCAATGATGTGGATGCCGTTACGCTCGGCAAAGATATATGGCTTCATCTTCGGGTTCCACTTGGGCGTGCGATGGCCGAAGTGTACGCCGGTTTCGAGAAGCGCCTTCATACTCACGGGTGAGGGCATAAGATTCTGTAGACTCCTGTAGTTGTGTTTGAGCGTTCACACCCTTCATTCCGCTGGCGCTAACCCCCCGCAGGGGACAACACGCGCCGCAGTCCGGGTGTGTGGATTTTGGCCGGGACACACAGGCCCCGCGCC
>JBGSXK010000450.1:0-1915 GCA_041751455.1 Anaerolineae bacterium | reverse complement strand
CAGAACCAGCCGCCCCTGATTATCGAGCAGTTCAATCTTCTCGAATACATCGCCCGCCTGGTTGAGCAAGCCGTCCTGCAATACACCGATAATACGGGCTTTAAGCAGCGGGTCGGCACGCACGTTGGGGTCGGTAGGCAGCAGACTGCGCAGGTTTTGCTGGTTCTGCTCCTGCTCGACAAAGTCCGGCATCCCGTTGAGCGCCCTGTCAAAGGCAGTGTTAATTTCTGACCACTGGCGTGCACCGTTCTCCGAAACATAAAGCTCGGCATTCTGCCGCCCTACTTCTTCAATACCGCTCAGGATCAGCAGGCTGATGAGGACAAGGGGCACGATAATCGCCAACACAAAACCCACTGCGAATTTCAGCCACAGCGGCCATGAAAATATACTCCACGCAGTCCTGCGCGTGTTCATCTTGCCGCCTCCTCTGTGACGATCTGGCGGGCTTCTGGCTCCAGGTAAACCTGGGTGTAGATCGCGCCCATCGCTTCTCTAAAATTCTCTGCGGCCACTTGCAGCAGCAGGTCAATATCCTGCTGTCCCAGTAAGACCTGCGAAACCTCGCTGGCGGTGCGTTCACGCTCCGCCTGGATACGGCTTTGCTCCACCAGTCGGGCGTTTTCCAGCGCCAGCGCCAGACGCTGTGCCACCGTACGCGCCAGGTCCTGCTGCCGCTCGCTGATCTCGCGGCCTTTGGGCAGGTTAAAGCGCATCGCCCCCAGCACCTCCCCGCGAAACAGAATTGGCACACTGACGAGCTGTGCGTCAGTAGTCTGCTGCACAATCAATTCGCCCCCTGCCAGTGCCGGGCGCAGGTCGTCGGGCAAATCCAGCGCCGAGGTCAGGGTCATCCCGTCCTGGCGCAGCAGATCGAAGCCGAAAGCCTCTACCCCACGTCCTTCAATAAATTGCCGCCAATCACTGCCTGCGCTCTGTTCAATTTCCTGGCGCAGCCGCAGCATCTGGCGCTCGATGCGTGCCAGTGCCAGGTCGCGTTCTTCCAGCACCCGGCGCAGCCCGCCCAGTTCGCGCACCCGTGCCAGATGGCTCGACAGTTCCCCCGCGGTTAACTTCAGGAAAATGAGATCGTGTTCGCTGAGTTGGTCCACGTAATGGCTGGACTGCACATCCAGCAGGCCCAGGACACGGTTGCCGTGCATTAAGGGCACAATGATCCCTGAGGTTACTGAAGGCAGCAAATGCAGCCGACGCACCGATGGATCCTGCGGCGCAACATACACCACATCGTGTCTGTCCAGCGCGACTTTGAGCGCGCTGTCTTCCACCTTATGCAGTTCAGTTGCTATGATGGTATGGCGGGTTCCCATACCCGTGCGGATATAAGTGGCAAGCTGGTTGTCGTTGTCGAATATGTGAATCTGGGTATGAGCGTAGAGCAGCGTATCTGTCAACATCTCGCCGACGGCCAGCAGCACCGTGTTTTCGTCCCTGGCCTTGTTCAGGTTCTGGCTCAGCCTGTCCAGGTGGTCGAAGCGTCCCAGCCCTACCAGTGTTGCGCGCACATAACGCTCGATACCTCCGTTGAAAACCCAGGCGAAGATCAACACGATCACCGAAGTCAGCACCAGTAAGATCAACGCACCCGCTGCTTCAGGCGTGAGGATGACCTGGACGTTCTCGCGCTGGCTCATGTTGTAAGCCGCCACGAAGGCGATAGCATTAAAGACGGCAGTAAAGACCAGCATCTCGCGGCGGTTGAGCAGGAAGCCCGCACCGGCCAGGGTAATGGCCAGCAAAATCAGGTTAACATGATCCAGGCCGTCCATCAGCGGGCCATAACTGCTCGCCAGCAGCAGCCCCACAAAGATGTAAATCGCTATCGGCAGGTTGCCATGCTGGATCAGGCGGTGAATGACAAACATAAACACCGGCCCAATCGCAAACAGAGGGA
>JBGSXK010000449.1:0-5592 GCA_041751455.1 Anaerolineae bacterium | reverse complement strand
TCTCAAAGGCGCTGCGCAGGATAATATATTGGGGCTTTTCAATCACCTCGGCCAGCGTCTTTCGCTCAGCTTCCTTCATGTCCTGGAGCCGGCGCAAAAACACCTGTACAACCTGGTGTTCCAGTTCCGCGTCCGCCAGGTCAGCCAGCGCCCGCCGGCTTATACCATAAACCTGTTTCCCAATCTCCCGGCGCATTTCCTGGATAAACGTCTGTTTCTCTGCCGCGATGCCTTTATGCCAGCTATTTCGTGCCTCATCAATCTCCTGGCGCGCCTTGCTGAGAAGGTCTTTGCGCCGGTCTTCTGCCGCTTCCTTAGCCTCCAACAGCAGCGCCTCCCGCCGCTTCTGGAGTTCTGCACGCTGCTGGCGGTATGCTTCAGCCTCGTCCACAGCTTTCTGCTTGAGGCTTTCTGCCTCTGCCACCTGAGCAGCGATCTTCTCCTGTCGCTCATTCATAATACGGATGATAGGACCGTACAGGAATCGCCTCAGCAAAAAGAGCAGTATCAGGAAGTTGATGATCTGGGCGACCACGGTAAATCCGTCGATCAACATAGCCCTACCCTCCGAGGTTTTCCAGCATGAAGTTCCAGAAGGGATTCACAAAGATGAGAATAATCGAGATCACGAAGCAGTAAATCGCGGTAGACTCTACCATTGCCAGGCCGACAAACAGGGTTCTGGTGATCGAGTTGGTTTCATCGGGCTGTTGCGCAATCGCACTGAGCGCTTGCGCCAGTGCCCGCCCCTGAGCAAGCGCCGGGCCGATAGAACCGATGGCAATTGTGAGTCCGGCAACAACTATAGATATAGCGGCAATGAGTGTTAAGCTATCCATCAGTATCATTTCCTTCCCTGTCTGGGGTAGAGATTGCAGGTTGTTGAGCAGTCTGTGCTTCACCGTCAGGGCGAATTGCAGAAGCGATGTAGACCATCGTCAGCACCGAAAAAATGTAGGCCTGGATAAACCCGATCAGCAGGCTGAACGCCTCCATAATGACTGGAAAAAAGAGGGGTACAATCGTCACCAGGATGCCAGCGATCATTGTCCCACTCATCACATTACCAAACAGACGCACGGCTAAAGCCAGTGTGCGCGAGAACTCCCCGATAATATTAAAGGGAAGCATCAACGGTGACGGCTGCAAATACTGCCGCAGGTATCCGGGCAGCCCTTGCTGCATAATCCCAAACAGGGGCACAGCAAAGAACACACAAATGGCTAGTGCTGTTGTGGTGGAGAGTGAACCAGTAGGCGAGCGAAACCCCGGCACGATGTTTAGTAAGGTGGATGCCGCAATGAAAATGAACAGTGTGCCCACAAAGGGAACAAAACGGTTTGGATCACGCTGGCTGATTTCGCGTATCTGCTCTGTAACCAGTGTCACAATGGCTTCCAGTACATTTTGCCCCCGTGATATACTCGTATCACTCTTCAGGTTACGAGTAATGAGCCACGATATGCAAACCAGCAACACCATCACCAACCACGTAAAGAGAATCGTGGCATTTAGGGAGACAGGCCCCCACTGCCAGACGATGATTTCGTCAGGACTGATTACCATGCTATCTTTACCTCATCCCTGTTTAACAGATGCGGATATGGATCGGGTCGGGCGCAGCCAGCGTATGAGCCACTGCCGCATCAGGATAAACCCCAGCACACAAGCCACCAACCGTTCCCATCTTCCGTCCATAATCAGATAGAAACTGACAAGCGCGATTCCCATGCGCCCGGCCATGCTGCCCATCATCAGCACTGCCGGCCAGCGTGCTGTGGGCAGCCTCAACAAAGTGAGCCATAATCCTCCGAAGAAAATCGCGCCTACGCCCGCGCCCGCGGCCAGTGCTACCGCAAGTCTAAGCATCTCGTTGATCATCTTCTTCCTCGTCAACAAATCGCGATTCGCGGTCAATCCAGCGCCAGGCGTTCATACAGCCCAAGACCACCCCCCCCAGAAGCAGCATCAGCGTCCAAGAAAACTGGCTCGGCCAGGTGGAGTCAATCCATGCACCGATGAAAATACCGATCAGTATTGGGATCGACACTGACCAACCAATGATTCCGAACGTCCCCAACCCAAACCAGATCGAGTTGTAGCGATGACGCGCTCTTAGCTTGCGCGTCTCTTTTTTACCAACCCGTCTGCTAAGTTCCTGTTCACGTCGCTGGTGGTGATCCTGCTGCTTATCAGCCATGCTGCTTTTCCAACTCGATAAAGCGGCGAACGAGATCAGCCTCCAGTTTCACTGCCGCCGACCGGGCTACCCTTTCGCGCTCATCCAGAACCTGGAACTGTTCTTCTATCGTCTGCTTCAGACTCCCCAGGTCAGGCCCAAGAGCGGCATTACGGGTGGACACTGTAACCTGTGGGCCACACTTGACAAGGATGCCCTCATCCACAGCGAGAAATTCTTCCCTGTTTTCCACTGAGACAAATGACAGCAGCCCCGGCACGAGCGCAGCGACAAAATCAATGTGGCGCGGAAGGAGTGTGAATGAGCCGTTTTCCGCCTCGCCAGTGACTTTGATCACAGCTTCGTCGATGAGGACTTCGGTGGGCAGCAGAACCTTGAGCCTCATGCTTTTTCTGCCTCGTCAATTGTCCCAATCATGTAGAGCGCGCGCTCAGGGTAATCACTAAACTCATCGTTGAGAATACGCTCGCAGCCTTCAAGGGCATCGTCCAGTGTCACCACGCGCCCTTCAAGCCCTGTAAATCTTTCAGTGGTGAAGAACGGTTGAGTCAGAAAGCGTTCCAGGCGGCGTGCCCGATGCACAGCGCGCTGGTCTTCTTGAGAGAGTTCTTCCAGCCCCAGCATAGCAATGATATCCCTTACCTCTTCATAGATCGCCAGCGTTCTGCGGATTTCCTGGGCAATCTGATAATGTCGCTCGCCTACAATCTGGGGTGTAAGCATTTTTGAGCCGGACTGAAGCGGGTTAATGGCTGGGTAAAACCCCTCACTGGCGCGCCTGCGTGAGAGGACAATAGAAGCGGACAAGTGGGCAAAAGTGTGAACGGCTGCCGGATCAGTAAAATCATCCGCTGGCACGTACACCGCCTGAATCGAGGTGATCGCACCGTTCGGTGTGTTACAGATACGTTCCTGGAGTTCAGCCATTTCTGTCGCCAGGGTGGGCTGATAGCCTACGCGCGAGGGAATCTGCCCCATCAACCCTGAAACCTCAGTCCCGGCCTGAACAAAGCGGAAAATATTGTCGATCAGGAGCAGGACATCCTGCTGCATATCATCTCGAAAATACTCGGCCATTGTCAGGGCAGCATGTCCCACTCGGAAACGCGCACCAGGGGGTTCGTTCATCTGCCCGAACATCATCACCGTATCATCCAGCACCCCCGCCTCACTCATTTCCCGATACAGTTCTTCCGCCTCACGACTCCGCTCACCGATGCCACAAAACAGACTGACCCCTTCATATTTGCCGACGACGTTATAGATGATCTCAGTAATAAGTACAGTTTTACCGACACCTGCGCCGCCAAATAACCCGGCTTTCCCTCCGCGCTCAAGCGGGGTCAGAATATCAATAACCTTAATACCAGTCTCAAAAATTTCAGATTTGGTTGTGCGCTGGTTGAGGGATGGCGGTGGTGCCAACACTGGTCGCCATTCCCCACCGTCTATGGATTCCTTACCATCAATCGTTGCTCCCAAAACATTGAACACCCGCCCCAGCACCCGCCGTCCCACCGGTACTGTAAGCGGCTGACCTGTATCGATGACTTGAAAACCTCGTGCCAGCCCTTGTGTGGGGGTAAGCGCAATGCCCCGGATGACTTCGGCATCCCGGTGTGTAATTACCTCAATGACGACCCTGCCATCGTCACCTGCCCGCAACTGGTTGTTGATCGGAGGAAGCCTGTTTGGGAAGCGTACATCAACCACGCTGCCCCGAATAGCGACGATCGTGCCGTTATTGTCTTCACTCATTTGAATAGCTTTCATCCTAAACTATCAGATATTTTAAGGGCGCTCTCCTTTATTACCCCCAACGCTTCTATGATTGGTACACCTACTTACAGTGTTTGCCCACATGCGTGGGATTAGTCACAGCGCCAATCTTTCATTGGAGTATAGCCTAGAGGTCGAATAAGGTCACAAAATTGGAGCCCGGCCAGATTTTTACAAAGTCAGCAATGATGTGAGGGAAACAAACAGGGACGTTGGTCACCACCACCTCCGTTCTTCGTTGTTGACGCTTGAATGTGGAATATAAGCAGGTCATTTTGGGAATTGGTATAAGAGCATATTGCAGTTTGGCTACCCCAAGTACGCCAGCATCCCCGGCACGTCCCATTAGCAGCGGGATGATACGCGTCTCATAGTGCGCGCTATGTTGATTTCTTTCTCCACCCACTCCGAAATCAGCGCTATGAGCGTGGCCATCAGCGGTCATATGGCAGCAAGCTAGATATTACCGTAAAAACAGTGGTTTTAACAACATCCTTCCTTAACCGAAACACGCTGCTATACTGATATAATTGCTTATACAGAACAGGGTTTACGGTTAAGATATGATGACTTATGCCTACCTCCGCGTCTCCACCCTGGAACAGGACATCGAAAAAAACAGGTATGACATCCTGCAACTGGCCAACGACAAGCAGTTGGGGACTATCCACTGGGTCGAGGAGAAAGTCTCCGGCCGCGTCTCGTGGAAGAAACGCGCCATCGGCTCACTGATTGTCCAGATGCAGCCCGGCGATACCCTGATTGTCAGCGAGTTGTCCCGCTTGGGACGCTCCATGCTGGAGTGCATGGAAATCCTCGCCATTGCCGCGCAGCGCGGTATTCGTATCTATGCCGTCAAAGGTAGCTGGCAGCTCGACGACAGCATCCAGAGCAAGATCGTGGCGATGGCCTTTGCGATGGCGGCGGAGATCGAGCGCGACCTGATCTCGCAGCGAACGAAGGAAGCGCTGGCGGCACGCAAGCAGGCCGGGATGAAGCTGGGGCGGCCAGTCGGGACGGGCAAGAGCAAGCTGGACAAGCACCGGGTGGAGATCGAGGGGCTGCTAGCCAATGGCTCCACGCAGGCGTTCATCGCACGTCGCTATGACACCACCGAAGCCAATCTCAGCCGCTGGTTGAAGAAACGTGGGTTGCGAGGGGGTTGAGAACCATCTATTTTACTTCACCCGATCATCAGATGAAATCTTGTCTTTTACAGTTTAGCCAACCTAAAAACGGATTGTGATGCAGAGAAGCAAAATATTGGGTGGGATACCCTACTGAGAAATGCTGTTTACACTCCTTTGGAGGTATTCCACTTAAAACGAAAAAATTAATAAATCATTGACTTATGAAGGAGATGAAGCGTAATATCAATTTATAGACCATTAAATAATGGCTCCTGACTTTTGATGATCGCCCTCAATTGGTAATAATCGGTTATGGAATTTGAGATTATGAATGATCTTGAAGAAGCAACTCAGGAAGAACTCCGGCAACGTGTAATCGAGTTAGAGACAACGCTCACCAGGTCAAATGCTGATTTGAAGGCATTAGACGAAGAGCGTAACCTGCTGCGGATGATGATCGACAATATCCCCGATTATATCTAT
>JBGSXK010000448.1:0-5654 GCA_041751455.1 Anaerolineae bacterium | reverse complement strand
GACCCCGCACCCGTGGCACGCGCCGATGGCAATTTATGCGCTGGAGGCAGGCTGTCATGTGCTGGTGGAGAAGCCGATGGCTGACGAAGTGGCGAAGGCGGAGGAGATGATCGCCGCCGCGGAGAAAACGGGTAAAGTGCTGGCGGTGAACTTCCAGCAGCGTTTGCGCCCGGAGATTATCGCCGCCAGGCAGTTGATTCACCAGGGCGAACTGGGCAAAATCCAGCATGTGGACATCAAGATCACATGGACACGGACGGCGCTGTATTATTCGCAGGTGGACTGGCGCGGGACGTGGGAAGGTGAGGGCGGCGCGGTGCTGATGAACCAGGCACCGCATGAGCTGGATCTGCTGTGTCACCTGATCGGGATGCCGGCGCGGGTGTTCTGCTTCGCACGGACGACGGTGCATGACATCAAGTGCGAGGACACGATTCAGGCGGCGGTGGAGTGGGATCATGGCGCGCTGGGGACGCTGCACATCAGCACCGCCGAGGCAGGCCAACCGCAGCGCTTCGAGATTATCGGCACGAAGGGGCATCTGGCGATTGGGCACGGTGGGCTGAGCTTCAAGCAGTTTGATGTGCCGGTGGATGAATTTATCCGCACCAGTGATAAACCCTTCGCCGCGCCAAAGCTGGTGGATGCGTGGGTGAAGATCGGCGAGGGCGAGGGCGATCACCGCGCGGTGCATCAGAATTTGTACGCGCATCTGACGCAGGGCACACCGCTTAACGCCGATGGGCGCAGCGGGATACGCGGGCTGGAACTGGCGAATGCCATGACCTTCTCCAGCTACACCAATCGCCCGGTAGAATTCCCGCTGGACAGGCAGGCGTACAGCAGGCTGCTGGCGAACCTGCGCGCGGGGCGGCCTGCGCTGGAAGGGGTGGAATAAGCCTGACTCGCCAGGAAGAAGGGCTGACAAAGGACTGGATCGATCTGTTGAACAGGGCGCACAGTGGTGCGTCCTTTTTGTGCCCTCAAGGAGTTCTGAAGATGGATTGGTTTCTGGCGGCAGTGATCTCCGCGCTCACACTCTCGGTGCAATCGCTGGCGTTCCAAAGATTGCAACCACACTACCCGATCAAAGTTTACATGACTTATGCGTGGCTGGGCATGGCGGTGGTGCTGGCACTGGTTTTTCTGCGTCCGGCTGATTTCGCATCGATTCAGGAGAATATCGTGCTGCTGGTGCTGGCCGGGCTTTCGAGCTGCGGCGGCATCTACTGCTACAATCAGGCCATCCGTTACCAGAATAATCTGGGGTATATCGAGGCGGTATCCGCGCTGCGCATCGCCGGGGTGTATGGGTTCTCGATTATCGCTTTTCAGGCACCGTTTGATGGGGTACGGCTGGTGGGAGTGGTGATGATTACCGTGGGGGTTCTGGCGGTGATCGGCACGCTGCGACCTGCGCGTGAGGAATTTCGGCTGGACTGGCTGCGCTGGGCGCTGGCTTCCAGCACGTTTTTTGCGGCACTGACCGTTTTTGTGCGTTATGCCAACAATGCCGGGGTGCGCGGCGAGATCGCGCTGGTGGTGGTCGTGATCGTGGCGGGGGGGATGTTTCTGGCGGCCTGCGCCTGGGATCGCACCTCGCTGCGTATTGCCGGGCCGCATATCCCGCTGGTGGTGATTGCGGTGGCCTTTGCGACAGTGGGTAACGCCGCGCTGTTCATTGCGCTTGAGAAAACACCCAACCTGGCTTATGCGACCGCGATTGACAATGCGCGCATGATTCTGCTGTATCTGGTGGGGCTGGCGGCGTTCCAGGAACGGTTGCAGCGGGGTAAGGCGGTGGGGATTGCGATCACTTTTGCCGGGGTGATTCTGCTGAGTTAGGGTGTATCTGTGGTATAAAAGGGACAATGTTGAGTGATGAGTCACGAGTGATGAGCGAACAGGTTACGATTCGGATGACGGCGGCGGAGTATTTCGCCCTGCCAGAGACAAACCAGTTTGAAGAACTGCTCGATGGAGATCTGATTGTGAGTCCGCCGCCTATTCCGAAACACCAGGATGTTGTTGGCAATACTTATTTTACGCTGCGACAAATTGTGCCGAACGGGAAAGTCTTCCATGCGCCTGTTGCCGTGTATTTTGATGAGCACAATATCCCTGAACCTGATGTGCTGTGGGTTGCAGAAGGCAGCCAATGCAGGATTATGCCGAAGCGGTTGGAGGGCGCGCCGGATTTGATCGTCGAGGTGCTGTCGCCCGCGACGGCGCGGCGTGACCGGGGCAAGAAATTCGCGCTGTATGAGAAATATGGTGTGCGCGAATACTGGCTGTCCGATCCGGAAGCCAAGTATCTGGAAGTGTACATACTGAAAGAGGACGCATTTGAGCGGCAGGGCATCTATGGCCCGGCGGACAGCTTCACGTCGGTGGTGCTGGGGCAGGCCGTCGAGTTGAAGGCGATTTTCGGTAGCTAAACTCAATACATTTTTTGTTATTTATTGTTTATAGCAGTAAATTCAAATTCAACCTGCGGAAACTCACTTGCTATCTCATTTATTCCTCTCCTTAGCACGGCTTCACTAAAAGCTGGACTTAGAAAAACAGCGGGATCGGGCTTGAAACGAATACGAGTCCCCTGACTTAAAGTTCCATCATCCACTTTCTGCAGAGGAGTCACGATATCACCACGAGAGCCAGATACGGCATAGGCTTGACCTTGCCAAACGGTATCAATCCGCAGCGTCTCTGAGAGAACATTCAGTAACGTGGTAAAATAGCTAAGAAAACCATATTCCTCATATTTCTCTTTCGTAGGTTCACCGGTTAGCAAGTACCCCTCAAGCAAGAGTGTTAATGCGGCAACATCCGAATTTGGAAAACGCGAAGGAGTCGCAACGGGCAAGCCTCTACCATCATCTTCGATGGTAATCACATCTTCTGACTCTAGGGAAACTCTTATTACACTGCACTGATTGAGCGCAATCGGTTCCACAGCTTGGCTTATGACGTGCGTTATCAACCGGTGCAGTGATTCATTGTCCCACTTATCCTCGCTACCAGCATCAATAAACATGTGAGGTCTGGTGTAGATCAGCTCTCGCAGACTTTTGAAATTATTTACCATATAACCAGAGGCTGTCTGAAAATTCACGGAAGGGGTGAGGTGCAAAAAACGCCCTCATCCCCTGAAAATGTCATTTTTAGATACGCTCTAGTCTACTACAAATTCGCGCACTCTTGCAGGAAGTGAATGGCGGTATCAATCCCTCTGTGGAACATCTCGATACTGAAATGCTCGTTGGGACCATGCAGGTTGTCGGTGTTGAGGCCGAAGCCCATCAGTACGACGGGCAGGTTGAGCTTCGCCTGGAAGTCGGCCACGATGGGGATGCTGCCGCCCTCACGCACGAAGACCGGGGACGCGCCCCAACCCTGTTCATAGGCGAGGACAGCGGCCTGCATGGCGGGGCTGTCGATGGGGACACGGGCGGTCGCGCCGCCTGCGTGGTAATGCATCTCAGTTTTGACTCCCGGTGGGGTGATCTGTTCAATGTAGGCGCGCACTTTTTCGTAAATTGCCTCCGGTTCCTGGTTGGCGACCAGCCGGCAGCTTATCTTGGCGTGGGCTTCGGCGGGGACGATGGCCTTAAAGCCGGACTGGTGATAACCCCCGGCTATGCCGTTGATTTCCAGCGTAGGGCGCGCGCCGACACGCTCGCGCAGGCTGTAATTGATGTCACCCCAGGGCTGCGGCGCGCCGGTTTCGGCCTGCCACTGGCTTTCTGTCCAGGGTAACTTAGCGATTTCGGTGCGTTCTTCCTCGTCCAGCGGCAGCACCTCATCGTAGAAACCGGGGACGGCCACGCTGCCATCGGTGTTAAATAATCCGGTAATGATCTGCGCCAGCGCCAGCAGGGGGTTATGGACTGAGCCGCCGTACATGCCGCTGTGTAAGTCCTGCTTTGGCCCGGTAACGCGCAGCTCCATGACGCTGATGCCACGCAGGGCGTAGACGATGGTGGGCTGCCCGATCTTCGCCATGCCCCCATCGGAGATCACACAGACATCGGCGGCGAGCTGCTCCGGGTTCTCGGCCACGTACTGCGCGATGCTTTGGCTGCCGTTTTCTTCCTCGCCTTCGACAATGAATTTGATGTTGACCGGAAGCCTGCCTTCGGCCTGGAGCAGTGCTTCAATAGCTTTGACATGGGCGAACACCTGGCCTTTATCGTCGGTGGAGCCGCGTGCCCAGATTTTATCGTCGCGCTCGACAGGCTCGAATGGCTCGGTATCCCAACCATCTTCTCTGGCGGCGGGCTGCACGTCATAATGGCCATAAACCAGCACTGTCGGGGCGGACTCGCCCGCCTTCAGCCACTCACCATAGACGAGCGGATGCCCGGCGGTGTTGATGACTTTCGCGTCCAGCCCGGCGGCGCGCATGTTGCTGGCGAGCCAGTTGGCGGCGCGCTGCACATCGCTGGCATAAGCGGGGTCGGTGCTGACGCTGGGGATACGTAAAAAGTCATGCAGTTCCTGGCGGAATCGCTGCGCATTTTCCTTCGCATAGTCAAAAACAGAAACCATCATTTACCTTTCCTGGATACTTCAATCGTGGCGTAATATTAACATAGACCATAGTCAACAGTCGTCAGTCCAACTTAAAACCAGTCCCATTGTGCCAACTGGCTCACTCGTGGTGGGAACAGGGTGGATAATAATTCGATACCATCCTTCTGGATATCTAATGTGAATGGTGGTAGTGACCCAAACAGCAAAGGCAGAAAATCGCGGTGATGAAGCTGAACTAAAATGTTGTCTTTCTGAACATTCACAACATTGGCCTGAATATCCAGAACAAACTCGCCTTTATCTAACCCAGAGACAGCCATAATTTCTGGCAGCAGAGCATCCCGCAATCCATCTGGATTAATCACAGATCCCATCCATGCCTGTTTCGACGCATGATAAGTGTGGATGACTGGATTGAGGAGTCGCCGGGCATCATAGATCAAGCGATCATCAGGAGGAATGCCCCAACTGACTGTCTCATGTCCTGCGGCCCGACACAAGCGCCCTGCTTCCGCCATGATGGTTTGGGCTGCTGCCAATGTGCTGACGATAACCTCAGCGCCCCCGCCAGTCGAATCATAGGCAGCAATATAACCTGTAATTTTGCCGTCTTCTTCTACCACCCGCAGATAATCAAGTGGGTCGGTATTCATCCGCCATTGCCATATTTCTGGAGTGCGGATCGTCGCCACGCGATGTCCCCATTCCTGTTCATACAGGGCTGCCATTTGCGGGGTATCGGCAGGAGTTGACGGGCGCATGGGCAGCGGTGCTTCAAGTTTGGCAGCGGCTTCAGCGGAAAACTCTAACGCATGATTAGGCCAGATATTATGGTAGCCCAGGGGCGTATAAAATCCATCCAAGCCTGTCCACAGTAAGGCCAGCAGGTCGCCACGTTCCAGCATATATTGTCGTGCATCGTTCATGACCTGAGAGGCATAACCGCGCCGTTGATAATCAGGGTGGGTACAAACTGCCCCAATTCCCCCGAATGGAATCTCGGCACTGCCATAGCGCAGCTTAAACGGCGTGGCAATGACATTTGTGACGACCTGATTATCCTGCCAGCCCAACCGATACCAAGCGTAGTCAAAGCCCGGATAGGTTTGTAACCGACG
>JBGSXK010000447.1:0-2175 GCA_041751455.1 Anaerolineae bacterium | reverse complement strand
CTCGCTGGGGATGGCCTGGCTGGCACGGCGCTACATGCGGCAGGAGCAGGTTCAGCCCGTCCAGTCCGAAGCTGTCCGGCGCGAACCTGCCCGTCTCGATGGTTATCTTAAAAGTATCATTGTAGTCCTGGCTGCCACAATTCTGGTTGCCACGATTGTCGATTACCAGTATAAGGTGATCGCCAACCGCCACTTTAACTATGATGAGGTGCTGACAAACAGTTTTTTAGGCCTTGGCGTTGCGACACAGGGTGGTGCCTTCTCGTTCAATTACAATGAGATTGAGTTAACGGCCTTCTTTGGTTCGGTGGCTGCGCTGGTGGGAGTGCTGCAACTCGCATCACGTCTGTTCGTGGTGGGCACACTGCTCACGCGGTTCGGCATCCTGGCCGGGTTAGTTTTGCTGCCTGTGATCATTGGCTTTAATTCGGTGCTGGTGCTGCTGGTGCCAGTGCTCATCACCGGGATGCTGTTAAAAGTCTTTGACCAATCTATCCGCTTCACCCTCAACGAGACATCGATGGAACTGTTGTGGGTGCCGGTTTCGCCCGCGCGCAAGCTGACCTTTAAGCCTTTCATCAACGGCACAATTCCGTCTATTGTCCAGGGAGCGGCGGGTATCCTGATTTTTGTGATTGTCACCCTCTTTGCCGAAATTGATGTGCAGGTGATTAGCCTGGTGATCCTGGGGGTGGTGGCGGTGTGGATACCAATGGTCTTCCGACTGCGACAGGGGTATATGAACGAACTGCTGTCCAGCATCCAGCAGCGTGATCTCGCACTGGAAGAACTCGACCTGAGTACCGCAGACGCAACCATTATCGCTACGATTGACCGCAGCCTGCAAAGCGAGGACGAGATCGAGCGCGCCTTTACCCTCAGCCTGATCGAGAACTGGCCGCTGGCACCCTGGGCAAAAACCCTGAACCAGATGTTCCACCAGGACAGTTTTTTCATCCGCCAGAAAATCCTGCGCATGGCCGCGGTTTACCCGGATATTATTTCCGATGATGACCTGCTGAACATCATTTCCGGCGAACCGGATGATATTACCGATGAGGCGATTATTGCCACCGGAAAGCGTGGTCTGAGTGCCGCTGTGCCGCTGCTCACGCCGCACATTACCCGATACGACCACCCTGAAACCCGTGCCGCCGCAGCCAGTGCACTCATCACTATGAACGAAGGGCCACTGGATATGGCAAGTGCCACGCTCCAGCAGATGCTGGAAGCCCGTGATGCGAACCAGAATGTCATTGCATTAAATACGTTGGCGAACCTGCCTAAAGTGGTGGTGAACGAGGCGGTCCTGCGCCGGATGCTGATGGAACGCTCCGTACGCACCCGCGCATTGATCCTGCAGGTGATCGAAAACCCGGATTACCTTACCGGCGACACCGAAATCATTAAGATCATTGTCCATAATCTTGAAAAACCGGCTACCCGCGCTGCTGCCCAGCGCGTACTGAAAAATTATGCTCCGGCCAGTGTGATTGAAGTGCTGGCTGAGCGCTATCAGGATCGAGGCATTTCGGAGGATAACCGCGTCGGTATTGTCCAGACCCTGTCGCATTACCCTCACTCCGTGACGGCAGCCCACCTTATCAGCTTTCTTGACCTGGGGCATCTGCGCCTTTACGGCGAAATTGTCAGCGCGCTGCTGCTCATCGCGCGGCAGCAGCCGCTCCCGCGCGAACTGCTGGCACAGCTTGAGGAACAAGCGCTTGAACTTGCCCGTACTCTGTATGCACAGTACAGCCTGCTCAACCTGCTGGACAAGCCTGACCGCAGTCCGCTGCTGTACGAATATCTCACCAGCGAAATCAGCGAGATGGGCCCGACGCTCTTAAAGCTGAGCATCATGGATGTGCCGCATACGCCCATTGAAGCGCTGATTGAGCATTTACACCACCAAACAGTCCGCAGCAGCGCCAATGTGCTGGAAATCCTGGAAAATGTACTCTCGCGTGCCGAGCGGGAAATGATTATCCCCCTGTTTGAGGCGCATTCCATCCCGGAGTTCGCCGCCATCGGTCAGCAGCATTTTGGGGGGATGCCCCGCCGCCTGGATGCAGAGATCGAGCGGTGCATCTTCGCTGTTGATACCTGGCGCTCCCTGCTGGCGCTGGATTTCGCGCTGCGCCACGGGCATGAAGCCCTTTTGAACTCGCTCAA
>JBGSXK010000446.1:0-2361 GCA_041751455.1 Anaerolineae bacterium | reverse complement strand
CATATTGTGATAGGGCATGTTGGGCGAGAAGGTGGTGATGTGCTCGCTGCGGGCCTGCGCGGCTTTGATGCTGTCGGGACTCATGAAGGTATCGACATCATAAGCATTCTGGACGAAAGACAGTGACCGGGTTTCTTCCGGGCCAAAGTCCTTATACAGTACATACTGCGGCATGTAGCCGTCTTCATCCATCCAGCCCCAGGCGGAACGCTCCCAATCTTCGCGCAGTTCCCATAACTGCCAGAAGCCATTGGGGTCAAATTCCTTCACGGTGTAAGGGCCAAGCGTGACGGGATACGTGTTGCGGAACTGGCTGATGTCCTCCTGCTGCTCGAAGATATGTTTTGGAACAATGATAAATGGCGACGCCCAGGTGTAGACACCCATTACCGTCACGAAGTCAAAGGCCGGATTTAGGGTCTCGATCTCGATGGTATAGTCGTCAATCTTTTCATAGCTTTTCACGTAATTGGTGATGCGGCGAATGTTGCCGTTGGTAAGGGTTTCACGCCCAGCGAAATAGGTATCCAGCGTATAGATCACATCATCTGCCGTCAGCTCAACACCATCGCTCCAGTAAATGCCTTCCTTCAGCTTTACACGGAACCGTGTGTACTCATCGTTGAGCACTTCCGGCATTTCCGCTGCCAGCTCAGGGTACGACTGACCGGTCCCGGTGTCCATCTCCCACAGGAAGCCCCAGCCCAGTTCGCGGAAACCGCGCCAGACGGCATAGGCCATCAGCGGGTTATGTTGGTCAGGGTTGGCCGTCTGGCGGTCGAAGGTCTGGAAAATCAATGTTTCGCTGCGCGGAGTGCCAACATCGGTCATTTCCTGTGCAGAGACAAGGCCGATGCACACAAGCATCAATATTAAGAAGAGAAGACCCTTTTTCATTTTAAAACTCCTTAAAGAACAAATACCGAATAATGCTGTATAACCACAGCACGTTGTTCAGCGTTCGTGAAATGTTTTCTGTGGCCTTACCTCCTTTCACTGTGTCTGATGTAATGATTCATCAGCAATTGCGTACCACCCGGATTGCCAGGTAATTTTTGTGTGGCAGCTCAACCTCAATATTGCCAGATGCAGCATCGGCAAACTGGTCAAGGGACATACTCCACGTGTCGATGATATCGATGCGATATGTGCCGCCAACTACGGCGTTCAGCACAACCTCAAAAAAATTCCATTTTTCAATGGATACAGACATGTTCATTCTCCAAGGCAGGCGTCTCCAGACTATACGGCAGTCGGTAAATACATTAAGGTCGTGGGGACTTGGGTTGGGGCAGAAAATTTCGAAGTTGGCATAAATCTTTTGACAATCTGAATATTTATTCACTAATTAAACTATATTCACACGACTCTACACACGCTTTTGAAGAATGTCAAGTAATTCGTGCCTTGTCATTTTTGCATGTGCGATTTGTATCCAAAATCAGGCGAGAATTCGTCGTTCTATTTACATGGAGTGCGTCGAAAGTCTGAAGTTCCTTGACAGCTTTCCGAAACCGCCGCATATTTATGGACGGAATAAATATTCTAATTTTCTTAATGAAAGTTGTCTGAGTATTAAGAATCCGACCACTCCAAATTACAGTTGGCATCTCCTTACGTACCCCACACAATGTATTCGACATCATGACCGAACTGGCGCGACGTGGGCTGGGAGTCCTGTTTGTCACCACCGAACTTAAAGAGGTACTGGCTATGGCGGATCATATTCTTGTGATGGCACAGGGGCATATAACTGCCGAATTCAGATGTGGAGAGGCAACCCAGCAGGCACTGATCGAGGCTTCTGCCGCTGGTAGTGAAACCCGAACTACCAATGTATAAGGTTAATGTTGTACAGGAACGAAAGGCACTTGATGTATGACACCTGATATGGTGGTAACACGCTCCGACCAAAAGCGTGAACTATCACAGCCTCCTTTTGCAAATACTACCAAATTCCAGGAGGGCGCTCCTTCGAGCGCCCTCTTGGTCCATCTCAATGATCATACTGATAGGTGATCCGCAGTTCTTCACCCGGTTGCAGCGTCACCTGCCAGCGCAGCAGGTTACCAATCTGCCGTTCCGCTTCCAGTGAGAAGACGAAGTTGTCGGCAGCAGCAGGGTAGCTATCTACAATTTCCATCTCAATCGGCTCGGCGTTGAAACTGCTTATTGTAAGTTCAACCTGTGTGCGGCGGCGCTCGATCAAGCCACCGATGACGCTCTGAGTCTGGCTCCGGTTGACACGCACCCCCTGTAACGTGCCCACGGTGATGCTCCCTTCACCGCCAATCGGGGTCAGTTCCACGAAATCGCTGCCCAGGAATACCCTATCCTGATAGGCACGCACAATGCCTTGCG
>JBGSXK010000445.1:0-7834 GCA_041751455.1 Anaerolineae bacterium | reverse complement strand
AAAGAGCAGCAGGAAAAAGCCATCGGCGACCTGATGCGCCAGTTAACGGCACAGATTCCCAAAGATGCGTTTAAGGGTTACCTGTTCCAGCCCCGCCAGGCTCTCACCATGCAGGGCTTGATTGATCAGATTCTTGAGGCGGATGGGGTTACCCCGGAAATGATGGAGCAGCAGCGCGCCCGTGTGCGGCTGGTCGAAACCCTGCTGCAAACTAGCCCAGAAGCGTTACCAGAGATGGTGCGGCAGCATGACAGCGAGATTGACTCACAGTTCTTCCAGGCATTGGTGCTGATGGCGCAGCGCACTATGCAGGAAAACCGCCCGGATATTGCCGAGGCGCTGCTGATGTTGCAAAACGAAGTGCTGCAACATTCTACCCTGGGGCAGGACATGCTCAAGCGCAACCAGATGCAGGAGCAGGTAGTGCAGCAGGTAGCACAAGATATACAGGTATTAGGTGAAGAGGCGCAGCGGGGTGATCTGATAAAACTGGCGATTAGCTATGCCAATGACGAAGATCGTCTGCAAGCCCTGGTTGGGCTGGCGCGCCCGGCACTGGATTACGGCTTTTTCCAGGAACTGACGCTGCATATCGGGCAAGCCCCGGCGGCAGAGCGTGAAAAACTGGAAGCCCTGCGTACAACCTTGACCGAACTTATCGCATTGGTCGATCAACAACAGCAGATGATGGTACAGAACGCTGTACGGTTACTCCAGGCGATTATTAATTCACCTGACCCGGAAGAAATTTTGCGGGAAAACCTTGAGATGGTGGATGACACTTTTATGGCCGTGCTTTCAGCCAATATCCAGGAAGCAGAACGACGAGGCGATCTGAACAGCAGCGCCCTGCTGAAGCAGCTTTATCAAGTAGTGGTTTCGGTCTTACAGCAGAATATGCAGCCTGAACTGGTGTTTGTGAACGAACTGCTTTCCAGTGAAACCGACGAGGTCGCCCGTCAGATGATCGCTGAGCGCGCCCAGGAATTTGGCGACCAATTGCTGAATGTAATGGATGCAGTGGGGGAAATGCTGGCCGAACATGGCGAAACTGAAATGATTCAGAAACTGTCCTTTTTGCGGCAGGCTGCTGTGCAGGAATTAAGCTAACCCACCCTGCGGCATTACATTACAGTCGAAAAATTGGGGCGTATACTCAACCGCCCCTTTTTTGCTGCCCTATGATTTCCCTACGATTACACTACCATCTTGCAAAACCACACATTTTGGGTACTCTTGTAGCCTTGCGTAACAAATGTACGTTATAGATAAAGAACAAGAGGTACTCCTGCAATGCAAAAGAAAAATCGCTCTCTGTGGCAAGGTATAAGCCTGGCAATAATGGCAGCACTGCTGGTCGCGGGGTTCACATTCAGTGTACCTGCGGGTGTTGCCGCACAAGGGCCAACACCCACGCCCAACGATCCGGTCTGGCGCGCCTTTTCGACAGTCCGTGATGCGATTGAGGAAGACAAATCAGTTGACCTGACTATTGTTCAAAGCTGGGCTTTTGAGCAGTCAGAGTTCCAGCCAGGCGGTATTGATAGTTGCGTAGATCTGGATGACCCTAATACCGGGCGCGAAATTTACTTTGGCTGGACTTTTGATATTACCAGCCTGAGGGGAGATCGTTACTACGCACGTGTCAGCTTCGATCTGTCGGTGGTTGCCATTTGTGACCGGGTGCCAGAAGCGGCAGCACCTGTGGCCGCAGCGCCAGACCCGAACCTCCCAGCTCCAGTGGCGGGCAGTGGGGCCACTGGTGGGTTTGAACTGGGCGGACATGTGCTGGAACTGAGTGCGAACACCAAGGGCCTGATGACTCGCTCTGGGATGACCTGGGCTAAGAAGCAGCTTCGCTGGAATGTGGGCGATGGTACGGCTGTGGCGGCGGGTATGATTAACGCGGCACGTGCACAGGGTCTCAAAATCCTGCTGGGTGTTGTAGGTAGTCCTTCACAGATGGGCAATTTTGATGATTATGTTAACCAGTATGCCGCGTTCGTGGGTGAAGTAGCAGCTTTAGGCCCAGACGCAATTGAAGTCTGGAATGAGCCGAACATTGATCGTGAATGGCCGAATGGTCAGGTCAACGGTGCCAACTACACCCGACTGCTGGCGGCCACGTTTAATGCCATCAAGTCAAAGAATGCGAATGTCATTGTAGTAAGTGGCGCGCCGGCCCCGACAGGCTATTGGGGCACCGCAGGCTGTGCGGCGGAAGGCTGTAACGACGACGTATTCATGCAGCAAATGGCCACAGCAGGTGCAGCCAGCTATCTGGACTGCGTGGGGCTGCACTATAACGAGGGTATCGTAGCTCCCAATGTAAGCAGCGGCGACCCACGTGGTGAATATCCCAGCTACTACTTTGGCTCGATGCTCCAGCGTGGTTACGGGCCGTTTGGCAAGCCAGTATGCTTTACCGAACTGGGCTACCTGTCTGGTGAAGACCTGGGACGCCCGATCCCCGGCGGTTTTGCGTGGGCTCAGAATACCACTGTCGTGCAGCACGCTTCCTGGCTGGCCTCGGCAGTCTCCCAGGCTGCCCAGAGTGGCCGTGTGCGTCTGCTGATCGTCTGGAATGTCGATTTCCCTGATCTGGGTGGTGCAGACCCAATGGGTGGTTACGCGATGCTGCGTAAAGATGGCACCTGCCCGGCTTGTGATCAGCTTGGCGTAGTGATGGGCGGAAGCTAAGTGTCTGTACAGAGTTGAGTTTTAGCAATTTATAAAAGACCTGAGATTTTGTCTCAGGTCTTTTATGTTTGAGGCGCTTAAGGCTAGTTTGTGAATGTTTAATCCCCAGGGGCAGCCTGGCGTATTTCTTCTATACCATATTCTTGCAGGCGCTGGTAATACTTGCGCAGCACAGGGTTACCATAATCGTTGAAGTGACCTTTCACGTGCTGTGCGTCAAGCTGGGCAGCAGAGTCAGGTTGGTGCAGATCATGGGCGAAGCGGCGTAGCTTACGTTGATATTCCCAGTGTTCTAACCAGTCACCCAGGCGACCCCCTAAAAGGTATTCCAGCCCAATTTTCACCCTCTGCCATTTGTGTCCTAAGTTGTATTCTGGAGCACCCGCCAGTAATTCGCCGGCATTGGGCAGATGGTGGCATGACCAATCGTTGTGTGAACGGAATTCCCAGTAGAGCGGGTGCCCGTAGAGGGGAATCATCTGAGCGATCTCATGGGCGATGAACAGGTCTTGCTTGCTTTGTTCCAGCGCGTTTTCCGAAAGCACATAATTCGGACACAGCACAACTCCCTGCCGCCGTGCCAACCGCACCAGTAGAATAGAAAATGCCCGCGCCAGCCATACACGACTTGCGCTCGTAATGAGCATATAATCCAGGTCATCATCTGCGCTGGCGGCATTACGTACGGCGAGCGCGCCTGTTACAGCCACCATACGCACGAAGGGCACCCGTGCCAACCAGATGCCGTAGCGCACCGCCAGCGGCCACAAATGCTGTGAAGCCTGTTCGTGGGCCTGACGGTTCTCGACAAGGCCAGTACGTCCCACGCAAAAAATATAATCCCGATCATTTATCAGCCTGTCCTGTAAATAAGAGGAAGTTTTCAGGGATATTTCCACCTGCTCCAGGCTGACTGGTTCGTGATGGATCAGATAATGATGAATCTCTGTCGATGTAAGGGGGAAATCA
This sequence comes from Anaerolineae bacterium, assembly GCA_041751455.1. Taxonomy (GTDB): domain Bacteria; phylum Chloroflexota; class Anaerolineae; order Aggregatilineales; family Phototrophicaceae; genus JAIOHN01. The sequence goes on along the minus strand of JBGSXK010000445.1, from coordinate 4,165 downwards.
AAAATATCGGCATACAGGATAGCGCGCATGATGGCGTGGTCGATGGCTTTCATATCACAAGTATACGCCAATTTACGTTTTTTGGATTTATGCTGCTACCAGTTCCAGACCCAGGTATCAGTGAACTGGCAATTAGTAGGGATGGACTCGAAGTTTACCGTAGCGTTACCGATAGCACCTTCTGTCAATGCACTCTCCAGGCTACCAGCCAGCCTTCCGTCGATATAATAATGGAGTTGGTCATCCACAGCAATGACTAGCAGGTGGTGCACATTGCTGAGGGCCAGGTTGGTGTCTGTGCCAAAAAGCCCGGCCTCAAAAGTTTCACCTTTACGGTGCGACAAACCATAACTGCCTGTTTGATCCAGATAGGCAAGGACATAGTTATTATTATCGGCTGCCCGCAGGATTAACCCGCATCCCGTTTCTCCTGCACGCTGGGCTTCCCAGGCCACTGTTGTGCCAATAGCCGCATTCAAAAAGCCCTGTCCACCCCCTACCAGTATTTCATTTATGCCAGGCCGGTTAAAGCTGGCTGAGCTTTGCTGAACGGTCAGGCGCAGGCTGCCCTGTGCCGGGATGAGGCCGCGTCGCTGCAACTCCTGCACCATATTACTGGTATTGCTGACCACGATTTGCTGGGGTAGTGGGCCTGGATCAGCCATAGGGGTGGTGACGATCAGGCTGCCGAAGCGGGCAATCGTCTCCCCATTTGGAAGATTGAGCGTCTCCACCGTCAGGCCTGTTTGACCGCCCTCTTCAATTGTTGTATCGACTATCCGCCCGATGAACAGGTCGTTATAAAAGAAATCAAATCCCGCCCCACGTGCCAGCACGGCTAACCTGAAATTGAGTTGCCCGGCGATGATGGCCGGATGAGTAACCCAATCGCGCAGAACTTGCTCCTCAGTGCCGTTTTGTACCAGGAAGCGCCACTGTCCGCGGTGGTCAATCTGGTACAGGTAATAGCGGTCTGGTCCCTGTACACGCAGAGCCAAGCCTGCATACCAGCCACCTTGCCCCATGACTTCCAGTATCTCGACTTGCGAGTAGTGATCAGCAGGCAGGCTGGTATTGTGGAGGGCGATACCTCGCTGCTGGTTGCCAGCCTGGACCAACGCCATTTGCTGGCCTTCAATTTCCATATCCAGGCTGGCATCGAGTGCGCGCCAGTGCGAAGTAGTGTTAAAAGCCTCCTTCAATGCGGGCTGTGTGAAGCCGGGGAGCATTGTCAGGCGGTATTCCCCGCTGGTGTCGCCAAAGCCTGTAATGCTGGCCGTATAGGTTTCGCGTCGGGGAAATGTGATAGCTTCCAGCACGGCGCTGCGGTTATCGGGGTAATGGTAATCGTCATTAGCGATCAATACCTGCCCACTGCTGCTGCGCAGTGTGAGTGTGGGGTCAAGGTTGCCGGAGGTGGCTTCCACGATAAATGACATCGCCATACCATCTATGGCTGTAAATGCCCATTCTTGAGACTCACCTGATGTAAGTCTGCCCTCTACTGGCTGTAAGGGCAGCAAAGTTGCCGTAGGCTGTGCCTGAAGGGGCCAGAAGGCCAGCAGCATTGCTCCGATAAGTACCAGTGTCTTGCTGCTTAAAGTACGGAAGGCATCCATTTGGGGAACTGCTCTTGTAACTGGCGGATATAACGTATGAAATCCTCTTTACCCATCTCTGCACCGTTGAGCCAGCGGGCACTTTCCGCTGTGTGCAAACGGCGCTGTTCCCCGGCGAGTCGCAGGTCCGTCTTGCCTAATCCTGTATCAGGCTGTTCCTTGCCCGGCGGACTAAGCAGCGTAAAGTGGCTGGGAATTTTAAGGAGGTCACAATCTTCGGGTGACATAAACGTATAAACAGGGAGATAACTCTCATCCTGTTCCAGCGCACAGGCCACCATGAACCAGCCTTTAGGCACACGCGAACGCCGCTTGATCTTGAAACGCCACATCAGTACGTTGACCTGTTTGTCGGCATCAACACGGTCCTGTATGTTGCTGCCTTTGCCAACAGTGATCTGACGATCGTTCATCGTGATAAGTCGTCCGCTAGGCCAGCGTTGACGCATGATCTTTTCGATCTGCTGGGTCAGCAGTGCAGTAATAACGAAGCTGCCCAGAAGGGCAAGGACATTCAGACCCTGGTTGGAGATAAGACTGTTCAGGATCATGTAGGAAATGATCCCACAGATGATAAAGACAATGATCACACCCAGGCGCAACGCATTGTGTTCAGCATCGACCGGAAAGGTAATTGTCTGGTGGTTATCTGCAATAATCTGATCACTCATCACTAAAATCTCGGTTTACCGTTTTTCTGCAAGAAAGAAGATACGGTTGGCTGATGATAATCCCGGTTCATAAGGTTCAAAGGAGGTATTGACCAACCGGGGTGTACCGAAGCCGCAGCGCTGCAGCAGGGTTGCCACTGCCTGCGCTGGATAAGCCCGCAGGACGCGCAAGGCTTCACTGCGTACCCAACCAGCCTCCAGCTTCTGGAAAATGATATAACGACGTTCTTCGACCTGCCGCTCATAATCGTAATGATTGCGGGCGATGACCATCAGATTCAAATCATCATACACAATACTCTCGGTCTGCTGACCACGTTCAGTCAGCCCTTGAATGGTGTAGGTGTCGAAGATAAATAACTTGCCTTCGCCCAGGACAGCATGAACTCCCTGAAATACAGCTTCCAGGTCGCGCAGATTATTGACTTCATTGAGTACGTCCAGTGCCAGCACCATATCCATGGTTCCGTAATCACTGCCTAGATCCCGGATGTCGCGTTCATACAGTGTGAAATTCAGCCCGGCCTGCTGAAGGCCGGTACGCGCTTGTTCCAGCATTTGCGATGCACTGTCCACGCCGGAGGTGATATAGCTATGCCGAGCCAACCATTGCATACTCAAACCTGTACCACAGCCGAGGTCGAGTATGCGCCGTCCCAGCCAGTCACTGCGCTGAGCATAGTCAATCAGGCGCGGGGTAATACGCTCGGCAAATTGTGCCATACCAAGTTCCTGGTAAAGCGGCGCAAGGATGCTGTAATCGGCAGGCAAAGGTATTTTCCTTCAGCTTAATTTAAGGGTGCAGTACTGAATACCACACCAAACGAGCGACAGTAAATCACCACGCTGTTATATTGGCTCAGGTCTATCTGTGCTGGAATTATGTAGTTCTGGTTGCCGAGGTTGCCCTTCAGTCGTCCCAGTTCTATATCGATGTTCCTGAGCTGGACTTCTTGTGTAGTGGTGGGTGCTTCACTTGCTGAAAGCAGCACCCGTAAATCGGGGCCATTGGCCGCTCTAAAGTTCTCAAAGCGCAGAATGCGGCTGTTATCGGCAAGTTGATAAATTGTGGCCGTGCCTTCTGCCCAGTGTACCACATCCATCTGTGTAAACTGGCCTGATGAGATGGATTGTGCGGCCTGTATGTCTGGCAGTTCCTGTTCAGCTTCAGGGGCTTCCCTGAGAGGAGCCAGTGCTGCGTTCACCATGGCCACTGCCATCGCAGTATCAGTAGCTGTGAGTTCGACAAACGCCATCTGCTGGTCGGCAGGCAGCGCTTCAAACGCCATCTGCTGGTCGGCAGACAGGCCAGGAAAAGTTTCTTCCACGATGGCACTGGTGAGGAAGGGCTGCCAGTATGGGAAGGTAAATGTCGCCACGACCAGGAACGCTCCCGCCAGTAATATCAATATCCTGAAGCGTAAGTTCATTGCCTGTACAAATTTGAGAAATTTACGATAGGGTAACATAAAATCGACCTGGGGCACAGTCCAGGTCTTTGAGCTATACAATCCATCTGGATTAAGAAATTTAATGTCGGCCAGTGGGCATTCGGTAACCTTCACCGGGGATAGTGACAATATAAGCCGGGCGACGTGGATTTTCCTCTAATTTCTGACGCAGTCGTGAGATGTTCACCCGCAGGACAGAGTAGTCACCCTCATACTGTTCCCCCCAGACAGCACGCAGCAGTTCATCGTGGGTGACAATCTGCCCGGCACTGCGCATCATAGTGATGAGTAAACCATACTCGACAGGTGTAAGGTGCAGCTTGCGGCCACGAATAAACGCCTGGCGATGGGGGATATCCAACTCAAGTTGTTGGACAACCAACCGGGTTTCCGCCGGGGGAGTCCACTCTACACGGCGCAGCAG
>JBGSXK010000444.1:0-4732 GCA_041751455.1 Anaerolineae bacterium | reverse complement strand
GGCAAGCCTGCGAATTTGATTATTCCGGTGTGCAGGCGTGTAAAGTTCTGCGCGCACAGGGGTATCGCATCGTGCTGGTCAATAGCAATCCGGCGACGATCATGACCGACCCTGAATTCGCCGATGCTACATATGTTGAGCCGCTGACCCCGGAAATTTGTGAGCGTATCATTGAGGCTGAGAAGCCGGATGTGATCCTGCCGACAGTAGGTGGGCAGACGGCGCTGAACCTGGCATTGGCGCTGCGTGAGGCGGGGATTCTGGAGAAATATGGGATCGAACTTATTGGCGCGTCAGTGGAGAGCATTGAACTGGCGGAAGATCGCCAGTTGTTCAAGGATGCCATGACCGAGATTGGCCTGAAGTCTCCCCAAAGTGAGGTGGTCGGTTCGGTTGAAGATGCGGTGCATGCGGCGGAAAAGCTCAATTATCCAGTGTTGGTGCGGGCATCGTTCACACTGGGAGGCAGCGGTGGCGGTGTGGCCTATAACGAAGCTGAACTGCGCGAGATCACTGCCAGAGGCATCAAGCTTAGCCCGGTAGGTGAAGTGCTGATCGATATGAGCCTGCTCGGCTGGAAAGAATACGAACTGGAAGTGATGCGCGATACACGGGGTAATTTCGTGGTCGTATGTTCGATCGAGAACCTTGACCCTATGGGGGTGCATACGGGGGACAGTATCACTGTAGCCCCGGCGCAAACGCTGACTGATAAGGAATTGCAGCGCCTGCGGGATATGGCGAAAGCAGTGCTGGATCGGGTGGGGCTGGCAACGGGCGGCGCAAATGTGCAGTTCGCGGTAGACCCGGAAGATGGTGAAGTGTATGTCATCGAGATGAACCCACGTGTCTCGCGTTCCTCAGCGTTGGCAAGCAAGGCGACAGGCTTCCCGATTGCCAAGATCGCGGCACTGCTGGCGGTCGGCTTCTCGCTGGATGAAATTCCTAACGACATAACACGCGTGACACCCGCTAGTTTCGAGCCGTCACTGGATTATGTGGTGGTGAAGATTCCCCGCTGGAATTTTGAGAAGTTTAGCGGTGTGGACGAAGTGTTGGGGCCACAAATGAAAGCCGTTGGGGAGGTGATGGCTATTGGCCGTACTTTTCCTGAAGCGCTGCAAAAGGGTATTCGCTCGCTGGATGTGGGAGTGCCGGGATTCGGTAGTATGATGCGTGATGTGCCGCTGGCCTCGCTGCGGGTGCCGACTGCACAGCGCTTGTACCAGGTTGCATCGGCGATGTTCAAAGATACCCCGCTGGATGAGATCATCGAAAATACCCGCTTCGACCCCTGGTTTGTGCGTCAGATGGCCGACACGATGCGCATCCAGCAGGCGATCACGCATAACAAGCTGACACTGGAACGGCTGGATAAAGCAGATTTTGTCAGGCTGAAGCGTTATGGATACAGCGATATGCACGTCGCGCAGCTGCTTCACACCGATGAGGTTAGCGTGCGTCAGTATCGAAAAAACCTGGGCGTGACTCCAAATTATTATCGAGTCGATACCTGCGCGGCGGAGTTTGAAGCACATACACCTTATCTGTACTCTACGTATGAAGACGATAACGAAGCGCATCCAACGAATCAGCCCAAAGTGATGATTATTGGCGGCGGGCCAAACCGTATCGGACAGGGGATTGAGTTCGATTACTGCTGTGTTCATGCGTGTTACGCGCTCAGGGAAATGGGTTACGAGACAATCATGGTCAACTGTAATCCGGAGACTGTCAGCACAGATTATGATACGGCGGATCGTCTGTACTTTGAGCCGCTGACGGCGGAAGATGTGCTGAACATTATCGACACAGAACAACCGGATGGGGTGCTGGTGCAGTTCGGTGGCCAGACTCCGCTGAACATCGCGCTCGCCCTGCATGAAGCGGGCGCGCCTATCTGGGGGACATCTGTCGAAACGATTGATCTGGCCGAAGACCGGGAACGCTTCGGGGCATTAATGCGCGAACTAGATATTACTCAGCCGGACGGCGCGACAGTGATCCGGCGTGAGGAGGCGATCGCAGCGGCACAGCATATCGGTTATCCGGTGCTGGTGCGCCCCAGTTATGTGCTGGGTGGGCGCGGTATGGCGATTGTCTTTGATGATGATATGCTGCTCAACTGGTTGGATGAGCATATTACATGGGGCGAACACCCGGTGTTGATTGACCAGTTTCTTGATGATGCGTTCGAGGTCGATGTGGATGCATTATGCGATGGTCAGCATGTAACCATCGGTGGCATTATGCAGCATATTGAGGAGGCAGGGGTACACAGCGGTGACTCAGCATGTGTACTGCCACCGTATAAGATCAGCATGTATCATATCGAGATCATCCGGGAATATACCCGGCGTATCGGGCTGGCACTGGCGGTGAAAGGTTTGTTCAACATCCAGGTCGCTATCAAGGATGATGTGGTCTATGTGCTGGAAGTGAACCCGCGCGCCAGCCGGACAGTGCCGTTTGTGAGCAAAGCCACCGGGCATCCTCTGGCACGTTATGCTGCACAGATCGCCTCCGGGAAAACGCTGGCCGATCTCAACTTTCTGCAACAGCCATCAGTCGATGGTTTCTTCGTTAAAGAAGCTGTGCTGCCTTTCCAGAAGTTCCCCGGTGTTGATGCGCGTCTGGGGCCGGAAATGCGCTCGACAGGCGAGGTGATGGGCCACGCTTCAAACTTCGGCCATGCTTTTGCAAAAGCGCAGATGGCGGTCAACGCTCCACTGCCGCAAAGTGGCACTGTGTTTATCAGTGTGAACGCGCAGGACAAAGGCGCGGCGATGAAGATCGCCCGTGATTTGCACCAGCTTGGTTTTAAGCTGGTGGCGACAGAAGGCACAGCAAGGGTGCTGGAACTGGTTGACCTTCCGGTAGAAACCCTCAATAAGGTCAGCGAAGGTTCGCCGCATGTGGTGGATGCCGTTCGGGACGGCAAAATTGACCTGATTATCAACACGCCACGCGGTGGGCAGGCGCATTATGACGGTGGCCTGATTCGTGGTGCGGCGCATCAGTATAATGTGCCTATCGTGACAACTTTGAGTGCGGCGATGGCAACAGTCCAGGGTATTAAGGCGCTGCGCCAGAAACCTCTGGGCGTGCGGAGTTTGCAGGTGCATCATACTGTGCCACAGGGATAAGCTTTATCAAGCTAGTCTGTATTGCTTTGTGTAATGGGGGTAGATAAAGCATGACGGTCTCTGCGTCTTTTCCAGAACATCCAGGCCGGGATGCCGAATATCAACAGGAACGGCAGGCTGAGGATGATTACACTTATGCCAAAATCGATAGTGACCTGCAGCAGTTGAATTAAGGTGCTGATCGCATTTTCAACTGTGCGACCCGGATTCCAACTGCTGCTCTGGGTCTGTACCGGGCCTGGAGCAGGTGGGTTGAGATCAACACGAATAGATGAAAAAGCCGCCGCTTCGTCAAAGTAGTTGATGCGGCCTTGCAGCACCTCTATTTCGCTGCGCACAATGGTGAGTTCAGACTGTACGGCCAGGACATCCTCGACAGTTTCGGCGCGGGACATAATAGTTTGCAGTTGTGCTTCACTGGATTTAAGATTGTTGAGGCGACTGGTGATGTCTACATAATCCTGAGTTACATCCTGTCCAGTGATGTTTTCTGCGTCAACACGAACTGTATTTTCTTTAATGCGATCCATGCTCTGTGTAAGGTGCTCTGCTGGAACACGCACGATAATTGAGCCACGTGTGACCTGCTCACCTGCACTGTTGGTGAATACTGTCGCTGTTGACGAGACTACCCATCCTCCAATTGATTCCGCGAAGGTGGTAATTTCATTGATTTTGGCAGCAGGGTCAGCAGTAGTGAGTGTAAGTGTTGCATTTTTAATGATGATGCGTTGCTGTGGGTGGGTATCAATAGGCGATGTCGTGCGCTGATCGCTGGAGGATTGCCCAACTTCCTGGGCAAGTGCTGCTGCGGTAGGTGCAAACTGAATATCAGCAAGGGCTTCTGGTTCTACTGCGTTTTGTTGGGGATTACTGCCAGCCTGCGAACAGGCCGAAAGACTTATCATGGCAATGAAAATCCATAGTGTTGCTGATTTGCACATACTCAAACCCCTGAATAGCTGGTATCTGCCTTACGCAGATTACCAGCAACAGCATCTGGTCTGTCTTATAAGCTAAGTTGACAAAGTATAAACAGGAGGAAGATAGGGCTTGCGTATAACAAGCCCATCCATATCCTTAACTGGCTCCGGTTGCGGCGACAGTGGAACGCTGGCGGCTTTTCACGATTTCGCCAGCCACATGCCGGACGCGCGCATCTTTGCTCTGAAGGGCATCCTGCAAGATTTCCTCAGCGATATTCACAGCTTCGCCCGCGCCTGTGTTCTGTGCCATGAGGCTGGTGGCGACTCTTACCATCTGGGCTTTTACTTCACTATCGGGTTCGCGATGGTAGGCTTGGCGCAGCACAATCGGGGTGCGCTGGTGACGCATCCACGCCAACGGCCAGACCACCGCCAGACGTACAGCGGGCAGGTCGTCCAGCATAGCTGTTTCCAGTGCATCAATCATCAGGTCAGCCGCTTTACTCTTGCCCACATCAATTTTAAGGTAATTGGTGGCATGGAAGAAGCCGCGGAGTACCTGCTGCAAGGTCACGCCGCTGGTGCGGCCAATAATACCTGAAAGCTCTTGCAGCCAGTTTTCACCAGCCAGTTCCAGCAGGCTGAGAGTCGCGGCATACT
>JBGSXK010000443.1:0-2958 GCA_041751455.1 Anaerolineae bacterium | reverse complement strand
CGCCGTTTGGCCCCACCAGGCCGAACATGCCGGCGCCGATAGTGAGGTCGATACCCTTGAGGGCGTGAATGTTCCCTGTGTAGGTCTTGGTCAGGTTGTGGATTTCAATCATGGTGATATTCCTCTCGGATTCGTCTAACGGTATTCTTCCCAGCACAGCCAGCCCCACGCCAGCAGCCCGGTCAGCAGCAGTATAGCAGTGCCGATGATAAGGGCTTCCAGCGTGATAATCGGCGGTAAACGGGTAAAGCCTTCGTTGAAGATAAGTGTGATGTCGGTGTAAGTGGCGACAATCGCCTCCATGTGAAAATTACCGATAGGTGCATGGACATAGAGGAAAATTAACACACCCACCAGCAGCAAGCCGATTATCACTGCTCGGCGGCGATTGGGCTGCCCGGCTGCCGCCAACACACTGAGTGCGCCAGTAAACAGCGTGAAGGTCAGCAACCCTACGCTCCACAACAACAGCCACATGCTGAGATCAAACGCGCCGATCAGCAGCCAGCCCGCCACCCCCAACACCCCACACGCCAGCAGCAGCACACCGATTAAACCAACCCATATCCCCAACACTTTACCTGCCAGGTAGGCGCGATGGGTGAGCGGTAGTGCCCGAAGCCACGAATTGACGTGATACTGCCGATCCAGTGGTATGACTTCCGTCAGGATAATCGGGATGGCGACCAGCAGCGTGACCAGTGTGGGCATGGTAGCCAAAAACATCATGGTGGTGTTGAGATAGTAAACTGGTGTGCCGGAAAGCTCGTTCCGCTCAACGGCTAACAGAAAACTCTCGCGGGCGGCGATCAGATAAATCAGCGGCAGGATAATCAACCCGGCGGCGACGATGCGCAGGCTGCCGCGCCGCCACATCATCATCAGTTCATAACGTGTTATTGCCAGTACCTGATGAAAAGATAAATACTGCATGTTTTAAAGTTGCTCCTATTGGTGATTTGTGGGCTGTCGCAGGTTCAGCAGCAGGTACTCCTCATCGCGCAGCATCAGGATCGCCAGCGCAAACAGGTTAATGCCCAGTGCTGTGACACAGAATCGGTTTAACCAGTAATCGCCTGTCGTCAGGATTCCCGGTTCCAGGTAAGGATGGATGAGCCACAACAAGGGTTGGATATAACTGAATGGACGCAGGGAGGGTATGCCCGGCAGCAGGGCATTGCCATAAAACACGCCCGCGATCCAGATCAGCCCGGCGGTAATGACCCCGAAGGCGGCCACGCGAGTGCGCTGGGTCACATACACTGCTATGCCGCTCAGCAGCAGGGCGGATGGCAACCAGCGGATCAGCAGCAAAGGTAAATCCACATCGTTTATAAACTGTGTAGTCAGAGCGATGCCTGCCAGCGCAATTCCAGCTTGTGCCAGGAACAAGGCAGCGAACCGTTCCAGCAGTACCCAGGCAATGGGACGTGGACAGGCCAGCAGGATCTCCAATCCGGGTTCGTCATCGGGTGAGAAGGCCAGCGCTGCCTGCACAGCCATTGCCAGCGGGACGATGAGTTCGACAATACGCGCTTTACGGGCCCAAGGGACGCTGGAGAATTCTGGCGTATTGCTCACCACCAGCAGGAAAATAAAGCCCGCGCTTATGGCCAGACCAACCCGGCTGACAGTACGGAGTGCGGTCTTCCAGGCGATGCGGGCGGATTGGTGATGGATCACTATGACTGCATTGCCAGCGGACCATAGCAGCCCACCCAAGAGCAGCAGCGCGACAAGATCAATGTAAGGCCGTGGCGTAATTTCAGGATTGCCCCAGATGGCGACAGCCACCGCAGCAGCGAGGGCAGCCAATACCAGCTTTATGTACGACTTTCTCACGACGATACCCCTCTTCTGTATTCGCTCCGCCCCACCACCCATAATGCAACGAGCAGCAGCAGGCCTGCGCCCACGAACAGCACAGGCTGGTTGACCGGGTGATTTAAGCCGGGAAATGAAAATAAGGAGGTCAGTGGATCGCTACCGAATGGCGCATAGCGCAGCCAGATGTGCAGGCCCCACAGGGTAAGACTGACTGCCGCACTGACCAGAGCATCCACCAGAAGCACACTCAATAAAAACGCCAGCGCGGAGAGAAAAGCCATCGGCGCAAGCCACGACAGCACCAGCGGCCACAACGACACCTCATCCTGGACAGCGGCCAGGAGCAGGCTGCCCATTAACCCCAGCACCAGATTAAAACTGAACACCAGTGTCAACCGCGCCAGCAGCAGCAAGCGGGTAGAGGCCGCCGTGACGTTCTCCAGTTCGAGTATTTGCTCAACATCGGAGTCATAGAGCAGGGCTACACCGACAGTCGCAACAATGGGGGCTAAGAGCGCAAGCAGTGGGGTGCCAGACCATTGAAAAGTGGCCAGGGTAACCAGCGTGCCTAAACCCATAACCAGCACTGAGGCGAGCCAGATGCTGCGCCCAACGACCCGTATCTGGCTGAACAGCAGTAGCAGTGGCCACCATTCCACCAGCTTTTGCCGGAGTGATTTGGGCGCTACGGGCAGTTCTGCTGTCAGGTGTTCAATCAAAGCGCTGGTGAGCTGGGGTGCTGCCACCGGTGCCTGCCAGTGCTGTAGCTGCTGAGCTGTAGACAATAGTTCTTCGGCTGCGTGCAGGTTTTCCAGGTCTTCCAGCAGCATTTTATGCAGTTTCTGGTGTTCAGGCTGATGATTATTGTTCGTCATGGAATTCAGCTTCTCGCTCTAAAATGCTTTTCAGGCCACGAAGACCAAGTGACAGGCGTGACTTCACAGTGCCTACGGGGATATGTAGTGTCTCAGCGATTTCGGCCAGCGAAAGCTCCTGGTAATAACGCAGGACGATGGCTTCCCGCTGATGATAGGGCAGGGCGGTGATCGCTGCTGCAATACGTTGTTTTTCACCCGCGCCAATCAGAGTGTCTTCCAGGTGTTGATGATCATCAGGATGAGGTAAATCAGT